>CAYNDG010000207.1:1504-3523 GCA_964395805.1 uncultured Brevundimonas sp. | reverse complement strand
GCTGGCCGCATGACCTCCCCCAAATCGATGACGCGTGACGGCAAGCATATGGCCCGCAATGCACGGACGGCCCTCGGCACGGCCACCGACAGCCATGAGATGCTGACGGCCTCCTCCGACGTCATCGCCGCCCGGATGGAGATCATGGCCCGCGCCCTCGCCGACCCGCTGCGGGCCGACGTCACCGAGCTGTCGCTGATGGGCACCGAAAAACTCGAGGCCCTCAGCGCCTCGGCCGCCTCGGTGGCCGGGAACGTCAGCACCCTTGCCGCCCGCGCATCGAAATCGGTGATGGACGAGGTCGGCCACGCCCAACGCGCGGCTGCCGCCATGTCATCGGCCCGGACCCCGGCGGGTCTGGCCTCGGCCCAGTTCGACTACGCGCTGGGCTGGTGGGGGCGTGCCGCCAGCCAGATGATGGCGCTCAACTCGGGCCTGCTGAAAACCCAGGCCGAAGCGCTGCAACCCCTGCACACCGCCGCCGTCGCCAACGCCAAACGCCTGAAGCGTTAGATCTTTGGCCGAGCACCCGCCCGTCAGTTGATGCGGTTGCGGATCGGCGTGTCCTTGAGGCTGACATCCAGCGTCCGCGTCAGCCCGTCGCCATCCAATGCATGAACGCGCATGGTCAGGGTGGCGGTCTCCACCGTCTGCAGTTCGGCGCGTCCGCCCTCCGCAAAATCCCCACCGAACGTCATGGTCACGGACAGGGTCTTGCGGGGTTCGATCTCGAGAAAGCTCTCGCGCTCGGCATTCCGGCATTGGTCCAGGTCCCGGGAACACTGGTTCAGAATCCCTGTGCCACCCCGCCGGACCGGCGTCATGTTCAGTCCATTGTCCAGCTGGACGCCCGGGTGGCCGTTCTGGGCCAGGATCACGGACACCGGCTGGTCAGAGGCGTTCTCGAAGGTGACGGTCAGACCCAGCCCCGTGTTGCGAAAGCGCTCGTCCGTGACCCGAAGATTCGCCGTGTCCGCCCGGATGGTCAGCGTGCCGCTGGTCCAGACGCCGGGCGCGGCCGGGGCAACCGCAACCGGCTCAGGCGTGAGCGGCGGCTGATCCGCCCCGGTGCCGGGGTCCGGAGCCAGTGGTGCAGGCTCGACCGGACCCGAGGCTTGATCGGCGGCGGGCGCCTCGCCGCCCTGTCCACATGCGGCCAGCAGACCGGCAAGAGCGATGGCCGCCGCAGCGGTACGGGATTTCAGGGTCAACATGCGTCGCTTCCTTCCACATAGGTCTGGGCGTGATCCACGGCCTGTTCGGCCAGCCATTCGGCCGCTGCGGCCAGCGGCATGGGCCGCGGGGTCGTGACGGCAAAATCGCATTGGGGAGCGCCGGTCGCCGCAAGGCCGACGCGTAGGCCAGCCGTGACCTGACCTCCGGCCAGACTGCCCGCCCGGGCCGTCACCCGCACCCCGGCGGAGACTCGGCGCGCGCCCTCCTTCAGCGGACGCCTTGCAGTCTCGGCGGCGAGCGCATCCTCCAGCGGCGCCTGAAGCCGCACGGCCGCCCCCGTGGGCGGATAGACGGTCCAGGACAGCTGCTGGTTCAGGGCTTCTCGGGGCCCGGCGTTGCCGACGGTGCGGATCACGTCATTGACCTGACCGGAGACGGACGGAGCTCGCAGCTGGGACGGAGCCGGGACAAGGTTGGAAAACCAGAGGGCGGCTGCGCCGAACAGCACCCCGACAATCAGACGCGCCGCGCCTTCCGTGGCCTCGCCCTTCTTTTTCAGGCTTCTGGCCGAGGCAAGGGCGAGGGCGGCAGCAACGGCAAGACCGAGGGCAATCAGCAGGCGGGCCAAGGATTGCTCGCTGAACATCGGCAGGGTCAGCACGCCAAACATGACGCCAGCAAAGACGCTGATGTACTTGGCGGACTTGCCCGCCAGTACGTCCCAGTCCAGCCCTTCGGTCGCATCCCCCTGCATGGGGAGACGCTATGATGACGCCGAACGCAAATCAACCAACGTCGTTAGGCCGTCCGGATCATGCCGCCGCGGGCCTCGACCGGCCAGGG
>CAYNDG010000207.1:0-1404 GCA_964395805.1 uncultured Brevundimonas sp. | reverse complement strand
CCCGCCAGCAGGGCGGAGACCCCATAGGCGATCGGCATGTCGAGGCCCAGCTTCAGCCCCAGATCGCGGACGGCGGGTGCGCTCTGATAGCCCTCGGCCACCGACCTTTTGCCGGCCAGCGCCTGTTCGACCGTCTGGCCTTCGCCCAGCGCGAGACCGAGGCTCATATTGCGCGACTGCGGGCTGGAACAGGTCAGCACCAGATCGCCCAGACCACACAGGCCGGCGACCGTCTCGGACCGCCCGCCCAGCGCCACGCACAGCCGGGTCATTTCGGCAAAGCCCCGGGTGATCAGGGCGGCATGGGCACTGCGGCCCAGCTGACGCCCCTCGACAATGCCGCAGGCGATGGCGAGCACATTTTTCAACGCCCCGCCGGCCTCGGCCCCGATCAGGTCGTCGGTCAGATACAGGCGGAACCCGGGCGGCGACAGGCGCGCCATCAGGGCCTCGCCCAGATCGGCATCGGCCACCGCCAGCGTCACGGCGGTCGGCAGGCCGCGCGCCACCTCGCCCGCGAAACTCGGGCCCGACAGGACGGCCGGCGTGGCCTCGGGCAGGGTCTCTTGCAGGACGTCGGTCATCAGCTTCAGCGTGCCCCGCTCAATGCCCTTGGAGCACAGGATCACGGGCGTGCCGGCCCGGAAGTGCGGACGGAAGGCCTCCAGCGTGCCGCGCAGATGCTGGGCCGGCGGCACCGCCAGCACCAGATCACAGTCCGCCAGATCGGCCATGTCGGTCGTCGCGCGGATGGCCGGATCCAGTTCGATCCCCGGCAGGAAGGCGGCATTGACCCGGTCCCGGGTGATGCTGTCGACCACCTCGGTCTCGCGTGCCTGTAGCGTCACGGCCAGCCCGGCGCGCGCCACCACCTGGGCCAGGGCCGTGCCCCAGGCGCCGCCGCCGATCACCCCTGCCGTCTTCATCTGCATCGGTCTGCTCCGGTTTGACAGCTCATGACTTGGCGCCTTTACGGCCCGGCGCGTGGGTGGGGTCGGACAGGGCCCGGGCCTCGTCCAGCGGCCAACGGGGGCGCGCCGCCACTGCGAGGTCACTGGTCAAACCCAGCCGCAGCCGTTCGGCTCCCGCCAGGGCGATCATGGCGGCATTGTCGGTGCAATAGGCCATCGGCGGGGCGACAAGGTCGAAACCCCGGGCCTCGGCCACGGCGGTCAGGCGAGCGCGCACGGTGGCATTGGCCGCCACCCCGCCGGCGACGACAAAGGCGGGCCGATCGAGGTCCGGGTGGCTCTCGGAAAACAGCTCCAGCGCCCGCACCGAGCGTTCGGCCAGCTGGCGGGCGATGGCGTTTTGCACGGCGCGGGCCAGATCGGCCTTGTCGGCCTCGGACGTGAGCCCCTGCGACAGCCGCGCCGCCGCCGTCTTCAGACCGGAGAAGGAAAA
>CAYNDG010000206.1:0-3563 GCA_964395805.1 uncultured Brevundimonas sp. | reverse complement strand
CCAGCCGGGGCCGCCCCTCGATCATCGCCAGCGACAGGGCGGCGGGATCGGCCCGTCGCGCCGCCATCCATTCGGGGTCGTTTCGGGCATCGCCGCCCCGGTCGAGCGGCGAGGCAGAAAAGGCAGTGATCATGGGCGCGGGCATAAGGCTCTCCATAGCGCTGGCCGCTGTGATCCGTAAGGCATCTTGATCTGGCCGGGCTGAACGCGCATATCGGGGGTGGAGATCGCGGGCGAAGGCTTCGCCAACCTGGTCAGGGCCGGAAGGCAGCAGCCACAACGAATTCCCCTTCGGGTCGCGGTCTCCACCTCTTGCCCCTCAGCAAAACCGTTATCCGGCCTCGCCCGGCATCGCGTCACGGGCTATGACTGGCCCATGAGCGACATGGACCCGATTCCGCCGTGGGAAGACGACGACGCGCCCGAAGCGGAGTCGGTCGAGCGCGACCCCGACACCGATGACATGTTCGGTGCGCCGGCCGCTCCGGCGCCTGCCTCTGAACCCGGGCCCGACCTCGCGCCTCTACCCGAGCCGACGCCGCTCAAGGACGCGCCCTCGGCGGCCTATCAGGTGCTGGCCCGCAAATACCGTCCGACCACCTTCGAGGACCTGATCGGTCAGGAGGCCATGGTCCGCACCCTGACCCATGCGTTCGAGACCGGGCGGATCGCCCACGCCTTCATGCTGACCGGCGTGCGCGGGGTCGGAAAGACCACGACGGCGCGCCTGCTGGCCCGCGCCCTCAACAACGATGCCCCCGGCATCGACCGGCCGTCGCTGGCGCTGACGCCGACCGGGCGGCACGACGCCGCCATCATGGCGGGCCAGCATATGGACGTCATGGAGATGGACGCCGCCAGCCACACCGGCGTGGGCGACATCCGAGAGATCCTGGACAGCGTCCGCTATGCTCCGGTCGAGGCGCGCTACAAGGTTTACGTTCTGGACGAGGTGCACATGCTCTCGAACCAGGCCTTCAACGCCCTGCTGAAGACGCTGGAAGAGCCGCCGCCCCACGCCAAATTCATCTTTGCCACCACCGAGATCCGCAAGGTGCCGGTGACGATCCTGAGCCGCTGCCAGCGGTTCGATCTGAGGCGGGTGGAGCCCGAAATCCTGATCGAGCATCTGGGTCGGGTGGCGCAGAAGGAAGGCATGGCGATCGAGCGCGACGCCCTGGCCCTGATCGCCCGCGCGGCCGAAGGCTCGGTGCGTGATGGTCTGTCGCTGCTGGACCAGGCGCTGGTCCAGGGTGGGGAGGGTGAGGCGGTCAGGGCCGAGGTTGTCCGGGACATGCTGGGCCTCGCCGACCGCACCCGGACCATCGCCCTGTTCGAAACGGTCATGGGCGGCCGGACGCCCGAGGCGCTGGAGATGTTCCGCGACCTCTATGGCTATGGCGCCGATCCGGTGCAGGTCATGGGCGATCTGCTGGAGCATTGTCACGCGGCCTCGGTCGCCAAGATGCTGGGGCCGGACGCAACCCGCCTGCCGGGCGATCAGGCGAAGCTTCTGGCGGCACTCGGCGCGGGCCTGTCCGCCGGGACGCTGGCGCGGGTCTGGCAGATGCTGTTGCGCGCGCTTGAGGAAACCCGCCGGGCACCCAATCCCGCCGAGGCAGTCGAAATGGCCCTGATCCGGCTGGCCTATGCCGCCGACCTGCCGGGTCCGGAAGAGGCGTTGAAGGCCCTGAAGTCCGGTGAGGGCATGGGCGGCAGTGGCCCGGCCCCGCGCGGTGGCGGGTCATCAGGAGGCGGCGGCGCCCAGGCGACTATGGCCGAGCCCCGGGCTGCGGCCCGGACCGCCCTGCCGGATCCCCAGACGTTCGAGGCGGTGGTCGCCCTGATCGACGAGAAGCGCGAGATTGCCCTGAAACTGGACGTAGAACGCTATGTCCGGCCGGTCGCCTTCCGCCCCGGTGCCCTGACGTTTGAGCCCGCCCCCGGCACGCCGCCTGATCTGGCACGCAAGTTGGCCAGTCGGCTGAAGGACTGGACCGGCCGCACCTGGCTGGTCGCCGCCAATGGTCAGGGCGGCGGCGAGACCCTGATCGAACAGGAGCGCCGCGCTCGCGAACAGACCCGCGCCGAGGTCGAGGCCGACCCCTTCATCCGCTCGGTGATGGAGGCCTTCCCCGGGGCGAAACTGGGCGAAATCCGCGACATGGCTCCGGCCGTGTCCCTGCCGGCCATCCCGGACGATCCGGATGAGGACGGCGAGGTCGATGCCGATACCTGACGGAACCTGTCAGGACCGCCTGCGGCCATGGGCGAACCCTGATCGCTGATCTAGTCTCGACCGGTATTCAACCGGGGAGAGGGCTATGCGCGGCTGGCTGGTGGGAGGGCTTTCGGCCCTGATGCTGATGGGGGCGGCGGGTACGGTTGCTGCACAGGAGGCCGCGCCGACCCGTTCGGTCATTTCGGACGGGGACCGGACCGCCATAGACGATATGGCGCGGCAGCTGGACGACGCCGTGCAGGCGCTCGGGCTGGAACTGGGCGTGGACGTGCCGCCACTCCGCCCCATTTTTAACACCCTGGTCGCGGACGTGTTCGAGGATCTGCCGGACCGCGACGACTATTCCTTCAGCGTCGGCTTCGACTTCAGCACCAAAACGGCGGACAACGGCGTGCTTGAGCCCGATGCCGAACGGCGGTCGGTGCTGGCCGACGCCCAGGCCTGTGCGGCTGCGGAGGGCGGACTGCCGGTGATCCGGTTCGAACGGCTGTCCATCGACGGAATGACCGGCCACCGCTGCCTCCTCGCAGGCCCGGATTCCGAGGACGACATTCCGGCCTGGGTGTTCCTGTCCACGGTCGTGCTGGCCGGACCGGATCGCCACATCGATATCCGGGTCGCGGGCGTCGCGGCCAGCGAGGACGGCGGTCCGGACCTGGCCCGCGCGGTGGTCGAGAGCCAGCTCGACGACCTGATCGCGCTCGCGGCCGGAATCGACGGGAAGGTCCTCGGCCTGTTTCTGAAAGCTCCGGCCGAACCCGCGCCCTGACCCCCTGTCGAAACCGTCCGCTTCGTCCTAGATAGGGGTCATGAAAGACCTGACCCAATTGATGCAACAGGCCCAGGCGATGCAGCAAAAGCTGCAGGACGCCCAGGCGAAGATGGCCGAAACCACCGCCGAGGGTACCTCGGGCGGGGGGCTGGTGACCATCAGCCTGAAGGGCCCCGGCGAAATCACCCGCGTCCAGATCGACGACAGCCTGATGGTGCCCGGTGAACAGGACATTCTGGCCGACCTGATCGTCGCCGCCCATGCCGATGCCAGGCGCAAGCTGGACGAGGCCAATGCCGCCCTCATGCGCGAGGCCGCAGGCCCCATGGCCGGGATGAACATCCCCGGCATGCCCAAGCTGTTCTGATCCGCCGGTGGCCGCGTCTGCCGGACCCGAGATCGAGCGGCTGATCGGTCTGCTGTCGAAACTGCCCGGGCTGGGGCCGCGCTCGGCCCGGCGCGCGGCGCTGGCGCTGTTGAAGCGGCGCGAGCAGTTGCTGCTGCCGCTGGCGGCCTCGCTGGCCGAGACGGCGGACAGGGTGAAATCCT
>CAYNDG010000205.1:0-3570 GCA_964395805.1 uncultured Brevundimonas sp. | reverse complement strand
TCCTTGGCGGTGTCGGGGATGATGATCCCGCCCTTGGTCTTGGATTCTTCTTCCACGCGCTTGACCAGCACGCGATCGCCGAGAGGACGAAACGCCATCTGTGGTATCTCCCTTTGGAATGGTCTCCCGACCGGGGCTTTGGCAGCCGCAGGGCGAGAGTGCTAATGCGGCCTGCACGTAGGGGGGCAGCCCCCGGCCCGTCAAGGGGCCCGGCCTGCGGATCGGCAGAAAATTCTAGCGGGAGGCCGTGTCGGCCAGCTGCTCGGCCCGGTCCCAGCTGGCGCGGACCTGCCGGGCGAACAGGGGCGCG
Source organism: uncultured Brevundimonas sp. (assembly GCA_964395805.1). Lineage (GTDB taxonomy): Bacteria > Pseudomonadota > Alphaproteobacteria > Caulobacterales > Caulobacteraceae > Brevundimonas. The sequence goes on along the minus strand of CAYNDG010000205.1, from coordinate 3,260 downwards.
GCCCGGCGCAGGGGATCGCCGCCTTCCAGCGCCATGCCGCTGCGCATAAACAGGTCCCGCCGCGCCGGACGGATGACGGCCAGTGCCTCGCCCGGGCGGTCCCGGTCCGACAGGAAGTCCGCCATATTGCCGGCCAGCCGGACCGACTCCGGATGCCCCGGCGCCAGACGCGCGGCCGCTATGGCCTGCGAGCGGCGATACAGGGCCTCTGCCTCGCCATCGTCGCCGGTTTCCGCCAACGCCAGGGCCCGGCCCTCCAGCGTGGTGACCAGATCGGGGCTGTCGGCGCCCAGCCCCGGCTCCAGTACCGCCAGCGCCTCGGCGAACAGCGGCAGGGCCTCGGCATGCCGCCCCTGTCCGGACAGGGTGATGGCCAGATTGGCGCGGGCGATGCCGGTGAAGGGGTGCCCGGGTCCGGCCAGCTCGACGGCCAGGGCCAGCACCCGCTCGAACACCGGCTGGGCCTCCACGTCGCGGTCCGTCAGATGCAGGTACCAGCCGTAGTTGTTCAGCAGCTGCGCCAGCAGGAAGGGGTCATCCACGCCTTCGGCAATACCCACCGCGCGGGCATAGGCGGCCCCGGCCTGATCCATCCGGCCGGTCCGGCGGAGCACATTGCCGAGGTTGCTCAGCACCAGCGCCACCGTGTCGCTGTCCCGGCCATAGGCACCTTCATAAATGGCGAGCGCCCGCCGGAACACGGGCTCGGCCTCGGCGAACCGCCCCTGGGCCATCAGGGCATTGGCGAGCTGGTTCAGGGTGTCGGCGGTCAGCGGGTCGTCCGGCCCCAGCAGGTCCAGACGCAGGCCCAGGCCTATCCGCGCGACGCTTTCGGCCTCGGCGAAGCGGCCCAGGGCGTCCAGCGCCCGGCCTTCCTCGAACAGCAGTTCGGCGACGGTGGCCGTGTCGGTCCGGTCGCCCAGCAGGGCCCGTGCCCGCGCGATATTGACCAGCGCCGCCTCATAGCGCCCCTGGATATAGAACAGCCGGCCCTGGATCTGCAGGGGACGGACCAGCGAGGGGTCCCGGTCGCCCCGCGCCGCCTCAATCACTGACACCGCGCGGTCCAGCGCCTCTTCCGCAGCCTCCGGCCGGTCGGTGGCCAGACGCAGGCGGGCGACCTCGATCCAGGCGTCAGACGCCTCTACCGGCTGGCCAAGGCCGGAGTAGGCGGCGGCGGCCGAAACAAATCCGGATTCAGCGGACTCAAGATCGCCTGCATCCCGGGCCCCGATGGCGGCATCCAGGGTCGCCCGGGCCTGGGCATCGGCGCTGGAGACCCGCACATCCGTCGGCGCGGCGCCCGTCGGTGGCGGTGGCGGCGGGGGTGGCGGCGCATCCTGGGCGGCCACCGCTCCGGCCGCGATCAGTGTTCCGACCAGCACCAGCACCGGCAGCGCCGTGCGCAGCATCGGCCGATACAGCGACAGGAAGGGGCGGAGGACAGGGGCGGACATGATGGGGCAAACTGCGCCGAACGACGGTCTCAGACAAGTCCGCGACGACCCGGATGAACGGCCGATGAACGGGCCCCTCCCGGTGGGTTCAGGTCCCCGGACCGATCATGGGTCCATACCCCATCCGATCCTCCATGAAAGGTAGGCCCGACATGACCCGTCCCAAAGCCCGTGCCCTCTCCGCACAGATGCCGCAGGCCGCGGCCCTGACCGGTATCCTCACGGCCGGCGCCCTCGCGCTTGGCCTGGTGGTCGCCAGCCCCGCTTCGGCCCAGAGCTACCGCTATGACCGCTATCCGGACCGCGACCGCTCATCCAGCGGCCAGGATGTGCTGCTGGGCGCTGCCGTCGGGGCCGTGGCCGGTGCCATCATCGGCAACGGCGAGGGCGAATACATTCTCGGCGGCGCCGTCGCGGGGGCCGCCATCGGCGCGACCGCCAACCGCGGCAACGACTGCAACTACTATCGCGGCGGTCGCTGCTACCGGAACCAGGGCCACTGGGAGCGCGAGCACGGCATCAACAGCCGCGATCCCCGCTACTACGGCAATGACCGTCGCGACCCGCGTTACGACCGCCGCTACGATCGCCGCGATGACCGACGGGACCGCCGCGACTACCGCTACGATCGTCGCTGGTAAGGCTGGACCAGCCGCTCAAACAATGATCGCGTGGACGGGTCCCAGCTCTCTGGGGCCCGTCTTTCGTGGGCGGCCCCCAGCACCCGTTTCGCCAGAACCTTGCCCAGCTCGACGCCCCACTGGTCAAAGCTGTTGATGTCCCAGATCACCCCCTCGACGAAGGTCTTGTGCTCATAAAGGGCCAGCAGCGCGCCCAGCGCCTGCGGCGTCAGTCGCTGCATCAGCATGGTGGTCGAGGGCCGGTTGCCCGGAAACGCCCGGTGCGGCGCCAGCCGTTCGGCCTCGCCCCGGTCCATGCCCTGTTCTACCATTTCGGCCAGCGCGGCCTCGGCCGTCCGCCCCCGCATCAGGGCTTCGGCCTGGGCCACGGCATTGGACCACAGCGGCGCACCGTCCCGCCCCTCCATCGTCTGGCGCACCACCACAAATTCGGCCGGCACCACCTCGGGGCCCTGATGCAGCTGCTGGAAAAAGGCATGCTGGCCATTGGTGCCGGGCTCGCCGAACACCACCGGCCCGGTGCCGCGCGTCGCCGGCGACCCGTCGCGGGTCACCCGCTTGCCGTTCGACTCCATTTCCAGCTGCTGCAGGAAGGCCGCCAACCGCCGCAGCCCGTGGGCATAGGGGGCAACCGTCCGCGCCCGCCGCTTCAGTCCCTCGACATTATAGACCTGGGCCAGCGCCATCAGCACCGGCGCATTATAGGCCAGCGGGGCCTCGAGGAAGTGCCGGTCCATCTCGCTGGCTCCGGCCAGCAGGCCGCGAAAGACCTCGCCGCCCAGACCGATCACGCACGACAGACTGACCGCCGACCACAGGGAATAGCGCCCCCCGACCCAGTCGGAGAATCCGAACACCCGGCCACAGCCGAACGCCTCCGCCTTGTCGGGCGCTGCCGACACCCCGACAAGATGCCGCCGCAGGCCGCCTTCCGGCAGGGCCGCTGCCAGCCAGTCCCGCGCGAGAGCGGCATTGGTCAGGGTCTCCTGCGTCGTGAAGGTCTTGGAGACCACGATCACCAGCGTCGAGGCCGGATCCAGCCCCGTCAGCGCCTCGACCATTTCCCGCGGATCAATATTGGCCACGAACCGCACGTCGATCACCGGGTCCAGCGGCCTCAGCGCATCCCACACCAGACGCGGCCCCAGATCCGACCCGCCGA
>CAYNDG010000204.1:0-3577 GCA_964395805.1 uncultured Brevundimonas sp. | reverse complement strand
CCAATTTCGGGGCGGGCGTGGATCATATCGACGTCGAGGCGGCGGTCGGGCGCGGCCTGATCGTGACCAATACGCCGGGAGTCCTGACCGAGGACACCGCCGATCTGGCCATGGGCCTGATCCTGGCCGTCAGCCGGCGACTGGTCGAGGGCGCAGGCATTGTTCAGGAAGGGAAATTCACGGGCTGGACGCCGACCTGGATGTGCGGTCGGAAGCTGTGGGGCAAGCGGCTCGGCATCGTCGGCATGGGGCGGATCGGCCAGGCCCTGGCCCGCAGGGCCCGCGCCTTCGGCATGCAGGTCCACTATCATAACCGCAAGCCGCTCAGCCCCATGGTCGTAGAGGATCTCGAGGCCACCTGGTGGGACAACCTCGACGACATGCTGCCCCGTATGGACATTGTTTCGCTGAACTGTCCGGCGACGCGCGAGACCCGTCATCTGATGGATGCCAGACGCCTCAGGCTGCTGGCGCCCCATACGATACTGATCAATACGGCTCGGGGCGAGCTGATCGACGAGGCCGCCCTCGCAGAGGCGGTCGCTGACCGCGCCCTGGGCGGTGTGGGCCTCGATGTGTTCGAACAGGAGCCGGCCGTTCACCCCGGCCTTCTGAACCGGCCCGAGGTCGTTCTGATGCCGCACCTCGGCTCGGCGACGATCGAGTCGCGTCAGGACATGGGCGACCGGGTGATCGCCAACATCATGACGTTCCAGAACGGCCACCGCCCCCCCGATCGCGTCATCCCGGCCATGCTGTAGCGGCTGGCGGACTTCGCGCTGGCCCTCAGCTACAGACCGGACAGGCCGGATCGGCGGCGATCCGCACGGTGCGGGACCGGCCGGTCAGGGCGTCATGGATCCACAGGCGCCCGGTCAGCGGGTCGCCCGCTCCGGTCAGCCTCTTGATGGCCTCAAGCGCTGCCAGGCTGCCGATCAGGCCGGCCAGCGCCCCGATCACGCCGACGCGGGCGCAGGTTTCGGCATCGGGCGGGATGTCGGGCACCAGACAGCGATAACAGGGCTGGCCCTCGAACACGGCGACCTGCCCGCTCCAGGCGCCGAGCGCGCCTGAAACCAGCGGCACCCCGGACGCGACGCAGGCGGCATTCACCGCCATCCGCGTTTCGAAATCGTCGGTCCCGTCGATGACCAGATCCCAGCCGGTGACGCGCTGCCAAGCCGTGTCAGGAGACAGGCGCTCGGCGAAGGTCTGGACCTCGACATGGGGATTGAGGGCGGTCAGCCGCCGGGCGGAGACCTCTACCTTGGAGGTGCCGACATCAGCGGTGTCGAACTGGATCTGGCGCTGCAGGTTCGACAGCGAGACGGTGTCGTCATCCACCAGCCCCAGCGTGCCGATCCCGGCTGCCGCGAGATAGAGGGCGGCCGGTCCGCCGACGCCCCCCGCTCCGATGATGAGGACGCGTGCCTTCTTCAGCTGCTGCTGGCCGGGGCCGCCAACATCGGCCAGCACCAGATGGCGGGCGTAGCGTTCGATCTCGTCTTCGGAAAAGGTCACCGCCCAGTCTTAGGACGCGGCGTTCTGCGAGGCGACCCGGATTTTGCGCCTAGCCGCCCGTGCCGGTCCGCGCCGTCTCCGAGGTGTCGTCGCCCCGGGCGCACTCCGCCAGAAGACCTTCGGCCTGATCAACCGGGACGCGGCCTTCTGCGAGCGCCCCCAGATCCAGCCCGGTCGACCAGGTCCCGAACTGGCAGAGAGCCATGGGCGATTCGAACAGACGTTCAGCCACCGGCCGATCGGCGAGGATCGACAGATTGCCGTGGCGGGGATCGGCCCTGAGACGCCCCAGCAGCCGATCTACATCGGACCGGGCGCCCTCGATCACCTGAACGACTCGCCCGGCGTCGATCGCAATCGCTCCCGTCAGGTGATCGCGGCGGTTGTTGACTTCCGACACGCCAAGAAGCTGGGCAACGGACAGGAGACTGGTGCCGAGCGAGCCCATGGCCTCGCTCACATAGGTGATGCGATAGAGCATTGTTCTGCCTGATTGGGAAGAATTGCGTAAGAGGGGACGCTACACGGTATTGATTTCTAATGTAACGGGTTACACTGGCAATTTTGTGGCCGTCATTAGTCCGTTACATTTCAGACTCTTGAGCTTGCAGGCGCTCAATCGCGGCCCCATTTGGGCGGGATGAGCCACGCTGACTCCTTCCCCCCCTCACCCGCCGGCCCCGGCTGGCATGGCACCACCATTCTCGCCGTTCGAAAGGGCGGAGTCACGGTTCTGGCTGGCGACGGCCAGGTTTCCATGGGCCCGACGATCGTCAAGGGAGCGGCGCGCAAGGTTCGGACCCTGGCCGGGGGCCAGGTTCTCGCGGGGTTTGCAGGCGCGACCGCAGACGCCTTCACCCTGCTCGAGCGGCTGGAGGCCAAGCTGGAACAGTATCCGGATCAGCTGGCCCGCGCCTGTGTCGACCTGGCCAAGGACTGGCGCACAGACCGCTATCTGCGGCGGCTGGAGGCCATGCTGCTGGTCGCGGACCGGACCTCGATCTTCACCGTGACCGGGGTCGGCGATGTGCTGGAGCCCGAACACGGGGTGGCGGCCGTCGGATCTGGCGGAAATTACGCGCTGTCGGCGGCTCGGGCCCTGATCGAGAACACCGAACTGGATGCCGAAGCCGTGGCCCGGAAGGCCATGGCCATCGCAGCAGAGGTCTGTGTCTACACCAACGGCAACCTGACCGTTGAGACGCTGGGGGGCCGCGAATGACCGATCTCTCTCCCCGTGAAATCGTTTCCGAGCTGGACCGCTTCATTGTCGGTCAGGCGGATGCCAAGCGTGCCGTGGCGCTGGCCCTGCGCAACCGCTGGCGTCGCAAGCAGGTGCCCGATGAACTGCGCGACGAGGTGACGCCCAAGAACATCCTGATGATCGGGCCGACCGGCGTCGGCAAGACCGAGATCGCGCGACGCCTGGCGAAGCTGACCGGATCGCCCTTTCTCAAGGTCGAGGCGACCAAATTCACCGAGGTCGGCTATGTCGGGCGCGACGTCGACCAGATCCTGCGCGATCTGGTCGAGGCGGCCCTGATCCTCGTCCGGGATCGCCGCCGGGACGAGGTACGCGCCCAGGCGGAACGCGCCGCCGAGGACCGCATCCTGGACGCCCTGGTCGGTGCCGGCGCGCAGGCGACCACGCGCGACGCCTTTCGCGCCCGCCTGCGCAAGGGCGAGCTGGATGACAAGGAGATCGATCTGGCGCTGGCCGACACGGCTTCGCCCCTTCCGGGGCTGGACCTGCCCGGTATGGGCCCGGGCGGCAATGTCGGTATGATCAACCTGACCGAGATGCTGGGCAAGATGGGTGGCCCGCGCACGAAGACGGTACGCCTGTCGGTCAAGGCAGCGCATGCGCCCCTGATCGCCGAGGAGTCCGACAAGCTGCTCGACACCGACAGTCTGGCCCGCGAGGCCGTGCAGCTGGCCGAGACCGAGGGCATCGTCTTCATCGATGAGATCGACAAGGTGGCCGCGCGGCAGGATCGCGGCGGCGCCGACGTCAGCCGCGAAGGCGTGCAACGTGACCTGCTGCCCCTGATTGAGG
>CAYNDG010000203.1:0-3600 GCA_964395805.1 uncultured Brevundimonas sp. | reverse complement strand
TGAGGCCGCTGACCAGCGGCTGGTCGATACGACTCTCGCCCTGCTGCGCGAGGGGGGGGAGGCGCTCAGGTGGGAGCCGCTATTCCACGACTGGTTCTGCGGCTTCTCCTCGTCCGAGCGGGCGCTCCGGGGGGCGAGATCGCGGCTCTATCAGGGCGAGACTTTCGATGCCTTCCGCTTCGCCCTGTTCGAGCACGAGCCGGACCGGCCCGAGCGGCTTGAACGTCCGGCCCTCGCGGCCCCGGAACCCGAGGAGATGCTGATCGACGAGGTCGAGGCCATCTGGTCCGCGATTGATCGCGAGGACGACTGGCACCCCTTCCACGACAAGCGGGCGCGGCTGGCCGCCAGCCGGGCGGCCCGGGAGGGTTAACCGGCGGGAAAGCCTGACCGGGTTACACCTTCGTATGGATACGGCCACGCTTTGGCCGTGGACCCGGCGCAGAAGGCGATCACGGATGGTTACGCTCACGCTTCGCACCCTTGCGGGATCGGCTCGCCGTTCCGACATCGACACTGTTACCAATCAAGCGAAGCCCCTCCCCGGGCCCCAGACCATGCACTCCCGAACCTACCCCACGACGCAGGCGCGCCTGAACGCCAGCTATCTGAACCTGACCCTCTGGACGCTTCAGGGCTGGGTCGCGATGTTCTTCGTCGCTGCCGGCTATGCCAAGCTGACAGAACCCGTCTCCACTCTGACCGCCCTGATGGGCTGGCCACAGCATGTGCCGGTCGATCTGGTGCGGGGTGTCGGCCTGGCCGAGATCGTCCTGGCCGTCATGCTGTTGACCCCGCTGATCAGCTGGAAGATCGGCCGTCCCCTGCTGATCGTCGCTTCGGCCGGCCTGCTGGCGCTACAGGCGGTCATGATGAGCGTGCACATCGTGCTGGGCGACATCAGCCACACGGTCGTCAATCTGGCGCTGATCCTGGCCACCGCCCCCGTGCTGTGGTTCCGTCTGCGCGAAGCCTGCCCGCGCGGCGTCTGAAGGTACGGGCTGCCTACACCGGATAGCGCAGGATTGCCGCCAGGCTGCTCTCGCCCGGTATGTCTGTGGCGCGAACCGCGAGCACTCTGGCGCCCGTCGCCAGGGCGCGCCCGGCGATCTCGTCGATGAGGTCATAGCTTGCAGCGGCCGCGTCGTCGGCGAAATGGATCGCGCCCGTGTCCTCGTCGATGGTCCCTTGCCTTTCGATATCCATGTCCACGAGCAGGATTTCGATCGCGCCGAAGGTCGCCGCGCGCGCGACGTCTGACAGGTCGGTGGTCGTGCGACCTTGCCCGGCCCGGGTCTCAAAGAGCGCGCTGATCTCGCCCATCTGGGCCCTGTGAAAGGCCTCGAGCAGGGGGCGCGCGGCTTGCGCCAGCTCCGCGTCGCTGATGCGGTCGGGACTGTCCTCGATCCCGTCGGGCAGAAGCCCTGAATAGCTGTTGGCCGCCCGATACACGGGGGCGAGCCTGCCGGTGGCGGCCAGGATCAGAGGGGTCTCGCCGCCCTTGAGCACGGGCCTCAGCGCCGCGTCGATCTCCGTGGCATATTTCTCCATCAGTTTGTTCTGATGCTCGGCATTGTGGATACTGTCGTCATTGTCGCGCCCTTCCGGCGTCGACTTGTCGACGGCGCCTGCGCTGGGCGGCGGTAGTCCGTCTACGGAAACCTCCACCGCAGGAAGGTCAGCGAACATTTCCACCAGTCGCACCGCCTTCTGCGACACTGCCAGCACATAGGCATGGTGGGTGAAGGTAATCGCGCGCAGCAGAGGCTTGAGGTGGAAGCGGTCCGCAACCTGCACGGTATTCTTCAGGCGGTTGGCGAGCCGGAAGACATGCAGATCATCCGCCGTCGCCAGCAAGGCGAGGCTGTTCGCCTGCAGGCGCCAGAATCCATAGTTGCTGTCCAGGGCTTCAATTCTGTCCAGGGCGGCGTTGCAACGGGCGGTATCGATCCCGCCTTGCTCCAGTTGAAGGCGCGCCTGCCGAACTGCATTCTTCAGAGCGATCCGCGTGGCGTCGCTGTCCTGCGAGAGCGGGGTGGCCTCAAGGTAGATCGAGACGCAGACGTCCGCGCGAACGGCGCTGAGGGTCTGGAAGTCCCTGGCCGTGGGTATGTCGACGTGCAGCATGTGCAGACCTTCTTCTAGGAACGCCCGCTCCCGGCTTTGGCCGCTTCAGGGCAACGCCTTCGAGTCGAAGTCGCATGTCCCATGGCCCGGATGCGGGGCGAAAGTGGAGGATGTGCGGCCAGACCTGCAGCCCGGAGGCTTTGGCGACCATGAGGTTGGGCAACGCCTCAGGCGGGCGGTTCGTTGCGGTGTCCCCGGCGGCGCGGAATCGTTACATCAGTCGGCCCCGCTGCCCGGCAGCGATCAGAGCAGACTTTTACGCGCTCCCAGTCACGCGCCCATTTGCGACGCCAGGAGAAGGGCTTTCCGCAGGAGACGCAGGTCTTCTGCGGCAGATCGCGCTTGTCGGGGGCGAGCCCGAGATTGACATGTTTACGTGTCATGTGTGCCCAAGGCTTCCCTTTACGTGCGCGTCAAGTTATGACGGGCGTATGGCCAGTGCCGACGATCACCGCACCTACTCCATCCGCCAGCTGTGCCGCGAGTTCGGGGCGACGGCGCGGGCGCTGCGCTTCTATGAAGACAAGGGCCTGCTGACCCCCGCGCGCAAGGGCCAGACCCGCGTCTATTCGGCGCGGGACCGGGCGCGGCTGAAGCTGATCCTGCGGGGTCGCCGCATCGGCTTCTCGCTGCATGAGATCCAGGAGATGCTGGATCTGTACGATCACAATGATCACAATGTGCACCAGATGGCCGTGGCCCTGCGCCGTCACCGCGCCCAGATCGAGGCGCTGAAGCTGCAGCGGCAGGATCTGGACGACGCCATTGCCACCGCCGAGGAAGCCTGTCGTGTCATGGAGCAGCGTCTCGGCCAGTACCGGCCCGATCTGCTGCCCGGCGCCGAGGAATATGCCAGCCTGCTCAAGGCCCGGCTGAATCCGGATCATGGACCTGTGCCGCCCCTGCACAGCCTCCGTTCCCCCCTGTCCCAATCCCAGAAGTCGAGAGTCTGACCCATGGCCTACAAGGCACCCGTCCGCGACCTGACCTTTGTGCTCAACGAAGTGCTCGAGATCGACCGCTATTCGAGCCAGCCGGGATTTGCGGATGTCAGCTCCGACCTCGTCCAGCAGATCCTCGAAGAGGGCGCCAAATTCGCCGAGGAGGTCATCGCCCCGTTGAACCGGGTCGGCGACCAGGAAGGCTGCAAATGGGATAACGGCAAGGTCACCGGCCCGACGGGCTGGAAGGAGGCCTACAAGCAGATGGTCGAGGCCGGCTGGCCCGGCCTGTCGTCCGACCCCGCGTTCGGCGGCCAGGGCATGCCCGCCATCGTCGGTATGGCCTTCGGCCAGTTCACGGCCGCAGCCTCGCCGGCCTTCTCCATGTATCCGGGCCTGACCCACGGCTGCTACGAGGCCCTGCATGCCAATGCCTCGGATGAGCTGAAGGCCATCTATTGCCCCAAGCTGGCGACCGGCGAATGGGGTGGCACCATGAACCTGACCGAGCCCCAGTGCGGCACGGATCTGG
>CAYNDG010000202.1:0-3649 GCA_964395805.1 uncultured Brevundimonas sp. | reverse complement strand
CATACGGCCGCCCGCCGACTGCCCGACCACCAGCGGGCGGCATCCGGCGCGCGCGCGGATCAGCTCGGTCGCCGTCCGGACCTGGCGCAGGATCTGGCCCAGACTGACCGTGGGCGCCAGGTCATAGGTGGGGATGGCCAGCGCGATGCTGTGGCTCAACAGCACCGGGGCGATCCCGTGGAAAGCCTGCCCGTCCAGCGCCTGCCAATAGCCGCCGTGCAGGAAGACGGCGACCGGGGCGTCCGGCTGACCCTCTGGCGTGAACAGGTCGATGACCTCGCGCGGCCCGGGGCCATAGGCGATGCGCTGATGGGGATGGACGGCGCGCGCCGCCTCCGCCCGCCCGGCCCACCTCGCCATGACGGCGCCGTGGTCGGGCACCCGCTGGCGGTTGTTGTATTCGGCTTCGAGGTCCAGGCCCTTACTCCGTCCGTCCGCATCCGCTACAGACCTCCGACCGACCGGAGGGACCGCCCATGATGACCGCCATCTTCGTCTTCATCAAATGCGAGCTGGGGCACGCCAACGATGTCGCCGCCGACATCGTCGACAACGTCGAGCGCGTCTCCGAGGTCTATTCGACCTCGGGTCAGTACGACCTGCTGGCCAAGTTCCAGCTGCCGAAGGAGATGGACATCGGCACCTTTGTGACGAAGCAGGTCCAGACCCGGCCCCACATCCGCGACACCTTCACCGTCATCACCTTCTCGCCCTTCCTGCCGGGCAGCTGACGACCTCTAGCGCGTGGGATAGGCGGGGGGACGGGCCCCCTCGCCCCCGCCGAGATAGCGGTCGCGCAGCAGGAACGGCCGGCTCTCCAGCGGCTGTTCGACGCCGTTGATGATGATGGATACGGGCTGGCTCAGCGGCTCCAGCGGATCACCGGACCAGATGACCACATCGGCGGCCGCACCGGCGCGAAGCTCGCCGAACTGGCCGCCCATCCCGAAGATCCGTGCCGGATTGACCGTGATCGCCGCAATCGCTGCCTCATAGGGCAGGCCATGCGAAACGGCATTTCCGGCATTGTAGCGGGTCTCTCGCGCGCGGTGGATCGAGCCCTCATTGCCCTTGATGGCGATCATCACACCGGCCGCGTTGAGCACGGCGGCATTCTGCATCCGGGCGGCGCGGCGTTCGAAATTGCCGGGCAGATTGGCGAGAGGGTTGAGCAGAACCGGCACGCCGGCAGCCGCGATCTGGTCGGCGACCAGCCAGCCCTCCTCGGCGCCGTCGAGAATGACCTTGAGCCCTTCCTCCTGCGCAAGCCGGAGGACCTGCAGGATGTCGGCCGCGCGCGACACGGTGATGATCAGGGGCATGCGCCCTTCCGCCACCGGGATCAGGGCTTCCAGATCGGCGCGCGACAGCGACAGCGGCCTGAGGTCATCGCGCTGATAGGCGGCCTTGTTGCGGGCATAGAGGCGCACCTCCGACAGGGTCTCGCGGAAAAGCACCATGGCCCCGCCGCGCGATCCGCCCGCCACACCGGCGCCGGCCTCGCCGAACGGAGCGACCATCGCCACGCGCGGCCGAACGAGGATGTCGGTACCCTGGGCCAGATGGATGACAGCGGCCTGACCCGCGAACAGGCCGGGCGAGTGATACCCCCCCGCGCCAGCCCCGGCGGTGTCTTCCTCGTGATAGTGGCCGCCGGACGATCCCGGGTGGTTCGGCACCACAATGGCCCGCGTCACCCCGCCCAGTCGCGCGACCGGCAGCGTGATCGACCAGGGGTCCAGCCCGTAGGAGACGTCAAAGGCGGCACTCAGCGTATTGGACGCATTACGCAGATCATTGGTGCCGCTGACCGAAGAGATCTCGGACCCGCCGAGGCCCGAGTCCACAGCGACGAAGCCCGGGGCCACGACCCGGCCCGTGGCGTCGATCACCCGGGCCCCGGCCGGAGCCGCACCGGTGCCGACCGAGACGATCCGGCCGCCGCGCATGACGACGGTCCCGTTCTCGATGATCGAGGTACCGGTCAGTACCCGGCCGCCGGTCACGGCGACCGTGTCCTGCGCCACCGCCGGTGCAGAGGCCAGGCCCAGAGCGGCTACGGCCCCGAGGACCAGAGACTTGAGGGGAGAAAGATGACGGATCATATCAGCGGGCTCCCTGGCGGACACCGGCGGCCGACAGGCCATAGCCCGGCTGGCCCAGTTCAAAGTCGGATACCGGCTGATAGGCGGGGTCGAAGCGGTCAAAGGCCAGACCTCCGTCGACGAACACCTGATCGGCCCGCGCATAGATGGAGAAGGGGTTGGCGCTCCAGATCACCACATCGGCGCGCTTGCCGGGCGTCAGCGATCCGGTCTGCTCGTCGATGCCGATCGCGCGTGCGGCGTTCAGGGTGATCCAGCCGATGGCATGCTCCTCGGTCAGGTCGAGACCGGCCCGGCGGCCGGCGGCCAGCGCCGCCGCGGCTTCCTGGTTGAGGCGCTGGATCAGCTCGGCATCGTCCGAGTGGACCACGGCGCAGGAGCCCTCGGGCGCATCGACCAGGGCGACGTTCTCCTCGATCGCGTCGAGGCTCTCCATCTTGAAGCCCCACCAGCCGGTCCACATGGCCGCGCAGATTCCCTCGCGCGCCAGCAGGGGCGCCACCTTGTAGGCCTCCGTCGCGTGGTGGAAGGTGGTGATGCGATAGCCGAACTCCCTCGACATATCGATCATCAGAGCCATTTCGTCGCCGCGATAGCAGTGGTTCTGGATCAGGATTGACCCGTCCAGCACGCCGACCAGGGTCTCATGCTGCAGGTTGCGGGTGGGCGGCGAGCCTTCGCCGGTCTCGCGCCATTTGTCCCATTTCTGCTTGTAGTCCTGGGCTGCGATGAAGGCCGCCCGATAGCCGGCCATATTGCCCATGCCGGTCGCGGGCGAACGGCCCCGTCCGCCGTAGACGCGGCTGGGGTTCTCGCCACAGGCCATCTTGACCGTATAGGGGGCGTCCGGGAACTTCATGCCCTGCATGGTCACCGAGGGCACATTGCGCAGGGTGACACCGCGGCCGCCGAACAGATTGGCCGAGCCGGGCAGGATGTGAAGGGTGGTGACACCGCCGGCACGGGCGGTGTTGAAGCCCGGGTCCTGCGGCCAGATCGAATGCTCGGCCCAGACCTCGGCGGTGTTGGGGTTGGTCGCCTCATTGCCGTCGCTCATCCCCTGAACGCCGGGGGACGGATAGACGCCGAGGTGACTGTGCACGTCGATGATGCCCGGGGTCACATAGCGACCCCGCCCGTCGACCACGCGGTGCCCTCCGGGCACGGGGGTCGCGGCATCGCCCACAGCGGCGACCTTGCCGTCCGTCAGGACGACCACGCCGTTGTCGATCTTGCGTCCGTCACCGGTGAACACCGTCGCGCCGACGATGGCCAGGTTCTCGCGCGGCAGGCCCCGATAGGTCGAGGGATAGGGATCCGGATTGGTCGCGGCGTCCATGCCCGCGGGGAGGGCCCGGACCTGCCGCGCCGGAGCGGCATCGCCACTCCCGCCGGAAGAGGCGCCTTCACCCGTGGTGGCGCAGGCCGCGAGGCCGAGCGTGGCCGCAAGGATGAGAGCGAGGGGCCCGGATGCGGACCCCCGCAGACGTGTTGTGATCATGGTGGTCAGCTCCCCAGTCAACCGGATCGTCGCCTGCTCCGGC
>CAYNDG010000201.1:0-3649 GCA_964395805.1 uncultured Brevundimonas sp. | reverse complement strand
CTGGGTGTCGAAGCCCTGACCGCCGCCCTGACCCGCTGGACGAACCCGCCGGAGCGCGCCAAGGTCGCGACCGGATAGGGAGCACAGGGACCGCTCCCGCGACCACGAGGGCTTCCATGACTGACCGGACCGGCGCTGAATCTGCTACCGAGATCGCGACTGCCGAGCCGCCCAAGGGTATGGCCCTGATTGCCACGGCCTTCTCGGATCGCCGGACGCTGGCGATGCTCCTGCTCGGCTTTGGTGCGGGCCTCCCGATTGCCCTGTTGATCGGCACGATGAATGCCTGGCTGACGGAGGCGGGCGTCACCGCCGCCACCATCGGCGTTCTGTCATGGATTGGCCTGTTCCATGCGTTCAAATTCCTCTGGTCTCCGATCGTCAACGCGCCCCTCCCTCTCCTCGGCAGAATGGGCCTGCGGCGGGGCTGGCTGATCCTGCTTCAGGCCGTAATCATCGCCGGGGTCGCCATGGTCGCGGTCTCGCATCCGGAAACGGGCGTCCTCGGACCGCTGGCGGCCGGGGCGGCGCTCGGAGCGTTCGCGTCGGCGACCCAGGACATCGTGATCGACGTCTGGCGGATCGAAATCGCCTCGCCTGAGGTGCCGGTGGACCTGCTGTCGGCCATTTACCAGATGGGATTTCGTTCGGCATCGCTGGCGGGCGGCGCCGGCGCGCTGTTCCTGTCCGGCGCCATTGGCTGGCGGGCGACGTTTCTGGTCGGCGCGGCCACATTCATTCTCCCGGTCATCGGTACCCTGATCGCGCCCGAGCCGGTTCGTCCGCCCCGGGAGGCGATTGCCCAGCAGCGCCGGGGATCGTCCCTCCAGCGCAACCTGATGCTGGGAATCGTGCTCGCCGCATGGGTCTGGGCGGCCTTCCAGATCGTGTCCTTCATGGTGCGCGCCATCACGGAAACGCCTGCCCCGAGCGCAGGAACCTTCACGGGTACCGTTGGGCCGTGGATCATCACGGCCGCCGTACTGCTGCCCTGTGCCCTCGCGGCATTTCTGGCGCGTCGCCCGGTGCATGTCGAAAAGCCGGAGGGCACGGTCCAGATCACGGCCAGTCGCCTTTTCAACGCCGTGCTCGCGCCGCTCACCGAGCTCATGGGCAGGCTGGGATGGGGTGCGCTGCTGGTCCTTGCCCTGATCCTTTCCTATCGCTTCACAGACGGCGTCTGGGGAGCCTTCGCCTTTCCGTTCTACATGGGTAGCGACGGCGGAGCGCTTGGGCACACAGCGGCAGAGGTCGCCGTTGCGTCCAAGATTTTCGGCATCATCATGACGATCGTCGGGATCGCTCTCGGCGGCTGGCTCCTGATCGTCATCGGTCGAATGGCAACCCTGTTGATCGGCGCCATTCTGGCGGCCGCGACCAATCTGCTCTTTGCGGATCTCGCCATGGGGGCGCCCGTCATCGGCGGACTGATGAGCGCCACCGGCCTTTACACCCTGTTCGGCTTCTTCGGCGTCAATGAGGGCATGGCGCGGTTGATGTTCGCCATTTCGGGAGAGAACATCGCCGCCGGCCTGGCGGGGGCGGCCTTTGTCGCCTATTTGTCCGCCCTCGCCAGCAGACTCTATGGGGCGGTGCAGTTTGCGGTCTTCACCTCACTCGCCCTGCTGATCGGAACCTTCGGGCGTGGCGCCCTGGGCGAGATGATCGACAATCAGGGCTTCGCCCCCGTCTTCGTGCTCACCGCATGGCTGGGCGGGGTGGCCGTCGTGCTCTGCATCCTCGAATGGGTGCGGGTACGCCACGAGGCCCGCAAGGAGGCGCCGGTCGCCTGATCCATCCTCCTCACGCCCCGGCGTCTACGGCCCCCTTGTCGACCGTGCCGTCGTAGGCCGCAAAGGTTGCCCCGGTGATGATCTCGCTGACCGAGGCGCCGAGACTGACGATCTGGACCGACTTCTCCAGTCCGACCAGCAGCGGCCCGATCACTGTGGCGCCTCCCAGTGCCTCGACCAGACGCGTCGATATCGAGGCCGAGTGGATACCCGGCATGACCAGCACATTGGCGTCGCCGGTCAGGCGCATGAAGGGATAGGCCGCCCGCGCTTCGGGATCGAGCGCCAGCTCTGCCGGCATCTCGCCCTCATACTCGAAGTCGACGCCGGTCTGGTCAAGGATGCGGATGGCCTCGCGCACCTGTTCGCTGCGGTCACCCGGAGGGTTGCCGAAGGTCGAATAGCTGAGGAAGGCAACACGCGGGGTGCGGCCCAGCTTCCGCACGGTCGCCGCCGCCTGCATGGCGATCTCGGCCAGCTCGCGCGCGTCGGGCAGTTCGTGGATCGAGGTGTCGGCGACGAACAGGGTCCGCCCCTTGGCCAGCAGCACTGACAGGCCGATCAGCCGGTCGCGCACGTCCAGAACCCGGCGCACTTCCTTGAGCACCATGTTGAAATTACGGGTGGTGCCGGTAACCACGGCATCGGCATCGCCGCGCGCGACCATGGTGGCGGCGAAATAGTTGCGGTCCTGGTTGATCATCCGCTGGACGTCGCGGCGCAGATAACCGCGTCGCTGCAGGCGCTCGTACAGCCAGTCGGTATAGGCGTCGTTCTTGTCCGAGATCCGGGCATTGACGATTTCAATGTCCAGCTCGTCGAAATTCAGTCCGGCCTCGGCGGCGTTCTTGCGGATCAGGTCCTCGCGGCCCAGCAGGATGGGCGTGCCCAGCTCGGCCTGTTTGAAGCCCCAGGCGGCGCGAATGACGGCGGTTTCCTCGCCCTCGGCGAACACCACCCGCTTGTTGGGCGCGGCGCGCACGGCCGAGGCGATCTTCTGCATCAGGGCGGCCGACGGATCGACCCGCTGGCGCAGGGCGATGCGGTAAGCCTCCATGTCCTCGATCGGCTGGCGGGCCACGCCGGTGTCCATGGCGGCCTGGGCGACGAACGGCGGAATATACCAGATCAGACGCGGGTCGAACGGGGTCGGGATGATGTAGTCGGGGCCGAACTTCAGCTTGCGCCCCGAATAGGCGGCGGCCACCTCGTCCGGCACATCCTCGCGCGCCAGCATGGCCAG
This sequence comes from uncultured Brevundimonas sp., assembly GCA_964395805.1. Classification (GTDB taxonomy): domain Bacteria; phylum Pseudomonadota; class Alphaproteobacteria; order Caulobacterales; family Caulobacteraceae; genus Brevundimonas. The sequence continues at coordinate 613 of CAYNDG010000201.1, read as the reverse complement.
GGCCCGGGCGCAGGCGATCTTCATCTCGTGGTTGACGGTGCGGGCCCGCACGTCGAGGGCGCCGCGGAAGATGTAGGGGAAGCCCAGGACATTGTTGACCTGGTTCACATAGTCCGACCGGCCGGTGGCCATGATGGCGTCAGAGCGCACGCTCATCACATCCTCGGGCGTGATCTCCGGATCCGGATTGGCCATGGCGAAGATAATCGGATTGGCGGCCATGGAGGCGACCATTTCCTTGGTGATCGCGCCCTTGGCCGACAGGCCCAGCACCACATCGGCGCCGACCATGGCCTCGGCCAGGGTGCGGTGCGGGGTGTCGGTGGCGTGCGCCGCCTTCCACTGGTCGATGTTCTCGCGGCCCTTGTAGACCACACCGTCGCGATCAACGATGACGGTGTTCTCGGCGCGGACACCAACCGCCTTCATCAGGCCGATGGACGACAGGCCCGCCGCACCGGCGCCCGCCAGCACCACCTTGATGTCTTCCAGCTTCTTGCCGGTGATGTGACAGGCATTGATCAGGCCGGCGGTGGAGATGATGGCCGTCCCGTGCTGGTCATCGTGAAACACCGGAATGTCCAGCAGGTCCTGCAGCTGGCTCTCGATGACG
>CAYNDG010000200.1:0-3653 GCA_964395805.1 uncultured Brevundimonas sp. | reverse complement strand
CACTATCACGAGCTGGCGCAGCTGGAGGGGCGGCTGGACCATCTGGCCAATCTGTCGCTGAGGGCGCGCGAGTGGAACGGCGATCTGGTGTTCCTGCACGAGGCCGTGGCCGGCCCTGCGGACCGTAGCTATGGCGTGCAGGTGGCCAAGCTGGCCGGGGTGCCGCCCGGCGTGGTCGCGCGGGCCCGGGCCGTTCTGGACCAGCTGGAGACCACCGGTGAGGCCGACCGCCGTCTGGACGACTTGCCGCTGTTTGCCCTGGCCGAGGCCCCTGCCCCCGCGCCGGTGGCCCCGTCCGCCATGGTCGAGGCTCTGGCCGAGCTGGAGCCCGATGATCTGAGCCCGCGTGAGGCGCTGGAGGCGCTCTATCGCCTGAAGGCCCTGTCGCGCAGTGCCGGGCCGGGCCGGCGCTGATCGGCATGGTGCCCGACCTGGACCCCGAAGTTATCGCCGCCCTTGAGGCCGCGGCGGCCACGGCCCGGCCCCGGGCGGCGCTGGCCCCGGTGCTGGCCGAAATCCTGTCGAACGGACGGGCGAAAGCCGCCCAGCGTCTGGTGCAGGGTGCGGGCGGGGTCGAGGTGGCGCGCCTGTATGCCCGGGCCGCCGACCGGATGGTTCAGGCCCTGTGGTGGGTGACAACCGAATGTCTGTTCCCGGCCCCCAACCCCACGGATGCCGAGCGCCTCGCCCTGCTGGCGGTCGGGGGCTATGGCCGGGGGGTGCTGGCGCCGCATTCGGACCTCGACCTGATGTTCCTGCGGCCCTGGAAGTCGACCTCGCGCACCGAGCAGGTGACCGAGTTCGTCCTCTATGTGCTGTGGGATCTGGGGCTGAAGATCGGCAGTACCTCGCGGTCGATCGACGAGGCCCTGTCGGTCGGCAAGACCGACATGACGGTGCGCACCGCCCTGCTGGAAGCGCGGCCTCTGGCCGGGGACAGCGATCTGGCGGAGACCTTTCTGACCCGGTTCCGCCAGCAGGTGGAGAAGGCCGATGCCCGCCCCTTCATCGCCGCCAAACTGGCCGAGCGGGAGGCACGGCACCAGAAGGTCGGGGCGGTGCGGTATCGGGTCGAGCCGAACGTCAAGGACGGCAAGGGAGGCCTGCGCGACCTCAACTGCCTGTTCTGGATCGCCCGGGCCCTGGCCCCCGACAGCCCGCTGGGCGAGGCGGCGCTGGAGGACCTGCTGACCCGGCGCGAGCGACGGCTGTTTGCCGAAGCCTTTGATTTCCTGTGGCAGGTGCGGATTCACATGCACCGCATTGCCGACCGCCCGGTCGAGGCCCTGACCTTCGACCTTCAGCCCGAGGTGGCGCGACGCATGGGCTGGCGCGGGCGCGGCGATGAGCCGGCGGTCGAACGGTTCATGCGACGGTACTTCCTTGTGGCCCGCGATGTCGGGGCCCTGACCCGGGCCATGAGCGCCCAGCTGGAGGCCCGCCAGCAGAAGAAGGCCGGCGGTCTGGTGCGCGGCCTGTCAGCCCTGTGGTCCGGGCGCGGCAAGCCGCTGGAGACACCCGGTTTCCTGATTGACCGTGGCCGGTTGAGCGTGACCGGTCCGGAGGTATTTGAAGAGGATCCCGTCCGCCTGCTGACCCTGTTCGTCGAGGCAGACCGGCTGGATCTGGACCTTCACCCCGACGCCTTTGCCGCCGTCACCCGGTCCCTGCCGTGCATCACGCCCCGCCTGCGCCGTGACCCTGCGGCCAGTCGCGCGTTCCTGGGCCTCCTCGCCCATGGCCAGAGGCCTTACCGGGTTCTCAGCATCATGAACGAGACGGGGCTGCTGGGGCGCTTCCTGCCCGAATGGGGGCGGATCGTCGGCCAGACCCAGTTCAACATGTACCACGCCTATACGGTCGATGAGCACACCCTGCAGGCCGTCGGCATCCTCAACGACATCAAACGGGGCAAGCTGAAGGACGACCATCCACTGGCGTCGGAGATCATCCACCGGATCACCGACCCCGAGGTGCTGATGCTGGCCATGCTGCTGCATGATGTCGGCAAGGGCGGTGACCGGGGGCAGCTGGAGGACGGGGCCATCGCAGCCCGCCGGGCGTGCGAGCGGCTGGGCGTCGACAGTCGCCGGATCGAGCTGGTCACCTGGCTGGTCCGGCACCATCTGGCGCTGTCGGACTATGCGCAGAAGCGCGATGTGACCGATCCCGACACGGTCCGGGCCTGCGCCGATCTGGTCGGTGATCCCGAGCGGCTGCGCATGCTGCTGGTGCTGACCGGCGCCGACATCCGCGCCGTCGGTCCGGGCGTCTGGAACAATTGGAAGGGTCAGCTGCTGCGCGACCTCTACCGTCGGGTGCTGGCCCTGTTCCAGGGCGAGACCCTGGATGAGGCCGATCCCCTCGCGGCCCATCCCGAGCTGGTTGCCCGGGCCCGTGAGACCGGATCGGCGGCGGATGTTCTGATCGACTGGGCAGAGGACCCCGGCAGCGAGCGGCGTTCGCGTGCTTTCGGCCGGGCCACCACCCGGGTGGTCGTGGCCGCCCGGGACAGGCCAGGCCTGTTCGCGGCCCTCGCGCAGACCCTTTCCCGCGCCGGCGCGGATATCGTCGGGGCGCGCGTTGTGACCGCCCCGGACGGACTGGCGCTGGATGTGTTCGAGGTGCAGGACGGCGCCGGCCTGCCGTATGGCCAGGCGGAGCCCCGCAGGCTGGAGCGCCTCATCCGGTCGCTTGAGGCCGCCGCCCGGGCCGTGCCGGAAGGGGCGCCCGAGGTTCCTGACGACGAACCGGTCATGGCCGCCGTCAGCGCGCGACGGGCGGCCTTTGACGTCCGGCCCGTGGTGATGATCGACACCACCGCCGCACGCCATGCGGTCGTCATCGAGGTCTCGGGCGCGGACCGGCCGGGCCTGCTGGCAGAGTTGGCCACCGCCATCGCCGCCGAGGGTCTGTCGCTGCGGTCGGCCCACATCGCCAATTTCGGCGAGCGGGCGGTCGATGCCTTCTATGTCACCGATGCCGCAGGTCGAAAGCCGACCGGGCGGGCGAAACTGGACCGGCTGGCGGCGACGCTGGAGGCGGTGCTGGACCGGGCGCGCCTGCCCGATCCGTCACCCGGTCAGCGGCCCATCACCCCGGTGCGGGCCAGTGTACGCGATGTCTCGGATCTGGGACGGCTCAGCGGCCGACCGCCTGTCTCTGGAGGGCAAAAAGCGTCTCGCAGCCCCCGTGGGCGAGCGCGAACAGACGATCGAACTCCGCGCGGCTGAAGCCCCGCTTTTCGCCGGTCGCCTGGATTTCGACGATGCTGCCGGACCCGGTCAGGACAAAGTTGGAATCGGCCTCGGCGCTGGAATCCTCTTCGTAGTCAAGGTCCAGAACCGGCGTATCCTTGAACACGCCGCAGGAAATGGCCGCAACCTGATCGGTCAGGGGGTCGGTCTTGAGCACCCCCTCCTCGCGCAGATAGTCGAGCGCCGAGGCAAGGGCGACCCAGGCGCCGGTGATGGCTGCCGTACGGGTGCCGCCATCGGCCTGGATGACGTCGCAATCGAGGGTGACCTGACGCTCGCCCAGGGCCTTCAGATCGACGACGGCGCGCAGGCTGCGGCCGATCAGGCGCTGGATCTCCTGCGTCCGGCCCGACTGTTTGCCCGAGGCGGCCTCGCGGCGGCCCCGCGTATGGGTGG
>CAYNDG010000199.1:0-3657 GCA_964395805.1 uncultured Brevundimonas sp. | reverse complement strand
ATGCCCCAGGCGATGGAGTTGGAATTGGCGACGCCCAGAATCAGGCCTTTCTTGCCCTTCATCAAGTCGCCGGTCGGGAAGGTCCAGCCGCTGTCGGAAGCCATGATCATCTCCTTGGAAATCAGCCGCGAGGGTTAGCAGGGCCTCTGCCGGGGGGAAAGCATCAGTTTCCGTCAGGGCGTTGTCGACGCGGTTGAGCTTACGGGCTTGGATGACGCGCCAATCCTGTCAGGATGCAGGCGACGAAAAGCGGAGTTCCGGGATGCGCCTCGTGATGCTTCTGTTCGCCCTGACCGTCTTCGGTCTGGCTGGCCCGGGTGCGGCGTTGGCCCAGGCCCGGCCGGCCCCGACGCGTCCTCAGGTCGCGGTGGTGGTCGTCACCCTCGACGAGGTGCGCCAGATCCAGACCAGACATGGCCGAGGCGCGCTCGACCTGCTGGGGGATCCGCGCTGGGGGCGATTCGACTGGATCGAGCCGCCCCTCTCGCCCGAGTCCTTCGCGTCCTGCGAGAACGACAGGGCGGACAGTCTTCTGGACTACTGCATCCGATTCTACCTGACGCGCACGGAACTGCCCGCAGATGACCCGCCCACAGTGGTGGTGGTCTTCGACGATTACGACCCGGCGCGACCGGACAGTCTCGGCGGGGAAATGCGCGTCACCTGCTATGGTCGGGGCGTCGTGCCCGCCGACCCTGCGGCCCAGGACACATGGCTGTGGCCCACCTCGGCGCGGATGCACGGCACGCGCAACTGGGACCGTGACGTCGACGCCCTGGCCCGCTGCATCGCTGCTGCGGCGTCAGAGCCGTGGACCGGCCTGCGGCAACCCGACGTCGACTGAGGTCAGACCTTCGACAGGATCAGGGTGCCGTTGGTGCCCCCGAATCCAAACGAGTTGGACATGACGTGGGTCAGGTCGCCGTCGTGCCGCTGGCGCAGGATCGGCATGCCCTCGAACTCGGGATCGAGATTTTCGATGTGGGCGCTTTCGGCGGCAAAGCCGTTCTGCATCATCAGCAGGCAGTAGATGGCTTCCTGCGCGCCGGCCGCACCGAGACTGTGTCCCGTCAGGGACTTGGTCGAGGAGATCATCGGCAGGTTGTCGCCGAACACATTGCGGACCGCGCCCATTTCCTTGGAGTCGCCGACCGGCGTCGAGGTGCCGTGCGGGTTCAGATAGTCGATGCGCGGGTTGCCGGCCATTTCCAGCGCGATCTTCATGCAGCGCTCGGCGCCCTCCCCCGACGGGGCGACCATGTCGTAACCGTCGGAATTGGCGCCATAGCCGGTGACTTCGGCGAGGATGGTCGCGCCGCGTGCCTTTGCGCGCTCATACTCTTCCAGAACCACGATGCCCGCGCCGCCGGCGATGACGAAGCCGTCGCGCGCGGCGTCATAGGCGCGCGAGGCGACCGACGGCGTGTCGTTGAAGTTGGACGACATGGCCCCCATTGCATCGAACAGGTTGGACATGGACCAGTGGATGTCCTCGCATCCACCGGCGAACACCACGTCCTGCTTGCCCCAGGCGATCTGTTCGGCGGCGGCCCCGATACAGTGGGCACTGGTCGCGCAGGCCGAGCTGATCGAATAGTTGATGCCCTTCATCTGGAACCAGGTGGCCAGCACCGCCGACGGGCCGGAGGCCATGGCCTTGGGCACGGCGAACGGTCCGATTCGCTTGGGCGCACCTTTTTCGATGGTGATCTGGGCGGCTTCCAGAATGACCCGGGTCGAGGGACCGCCCTCGCCGACGATCAGGCCGATCCGCTCGTCCTTGATCTCGTCCGGGGTCATACCGCTGGAGGTCAGGGCCTCTTCAAAGGCGATGTGGGCCCAGGCGGTGCCGTCCGCCAGAAAGCGCGAGGCGCGGCGATCAACCAGTTCGGTCCAGTCGCCGATCTTCGGCGGGGCCCAGACCTGGCTGCGGAATCCATGGGCGGTGTGGTCCGGGGCGGCGACCACGCCCGAGCGGGCCTGTTTCAAGGAGTCGGTGACGGCGGCGGCGCCGGTCCCGATCGAGGAGACGATACCCAATCCTGTAACTACGACACGCCGCATTGTGTTCTTGCTTTCCTGGTCCTGTCCGATCTGTCGCCGCGTTGTCCGCGATCCTGTGATTTTTTCGGGGTCAGTCTGCCGGGTCGGCCCGGCTGTCCTGGCCGCCGAACAGCCCGACCCGCATATCCGTGGCCGTATAGATAGGCGTTCCGTCGGCTTCGAGAACCCCGTCCGCGATCCCCATCACGAGGCGGCGGTTGATCACCCTCTTGAGGTCGATCTTGTAGACGACCTTCCTGATGTCCGGTTGCACCTGGCCAGTGAATTTGACCTCCCCGACGCCAAGGGCGCGCCCCTTTCCGGGGCCGCCGATCCAGCCGAGGTAGAAGCCGACCAGCTGCCACATGGCGTCCAGTCCCAGGCAGCCCGGCATGACCGGGTCACCGATGAAGTGGCATTTGAAGAACCAGAGGTCGGGATGGACGTCGAGTTCGGCCTCGACATATCCCTTTCCGTGCGCGCCACCGTCGTCGTTGATGCGGGTGATGCGGTCAAACATCAGCATGGGGGGTGCCGGCAGCTGGGCATTGCCCGGGCCGAAAAGCTCGCCACGACCCGAGGCCAGCAGGGCCTGATAGTCGTAGGACGACTGACGTTCAAACTGGCTCAAGACGGCCTCCGTATTCTGAGCGGCGGGCGTGGCACGTGAAATCGCCCCGGTCAACCGGCAACAAGAGCCCCGCGTGGCGTCAGGGGGCGCGGGGCGCCGGCCCGGCCGGGCGGTTGGCCTCGCACAGGGGCTCGGCCTCGGTCCCGAACACAGACCCCTCGCGCACCCAGCCGCGAACCCGGCCGGATCGGACCTCGCACCAGCCGTCTTCACACCCGGTAACGGGCACAACGGCATGGGCCGAGAGCCGGGCCCGAACCCCCGCGTTATCGCGCCGGGCGCTGCGCACGTCGATGGCCTCGGTTCCCCTGTTCAGGACCGCGCGCCGGCCCGAGGTCGTGCTGCGATGAACCCAGACCAGCGACCCTTCCGGATCGCAGATCTTGCGCCATTCAAAGGTCTCGGCGACCACCTGCACCGGCAGGCCGGCGACCTGATAGGTCCACAGGATCTGGTGATCGAGCCCGGGCCCCTTGCGGGCGTGGACCTCATTGGCCTTGAGCGTGATCCATCGGGGCACGGGATAGCTGCTGGGCGTCGGACGCCCGTCCGGTCGCACCGCCTGTCCCGACAGCATCACGAACAGGCCAAGCGCGGCCGCAGCGACGCCAACGATGCGGCGCCCCCTTTGGCCTTGGGTCAGGGGGCTGCTAGACACCCTTTCCATTCCGCTTCGATCCTCCAGTTCCAAAGTCCCCGCCAATGTCGAGCCGCAGACTTAAGGTCGTGTTAACCAGACGCCTGCCGGACGCGGTCGAAACCCGCATGCGCGAACTGTTCGACGCCGAACTGAACCTGAAGGACGAGCCGTTCAGCCGCGCCGCGCTGGAGGATGCCGTCGGGCGGGCCGATGTTCTGGTGCCGACGATCACCGACACGATCGATGCCGATCTGCTGGCGAAAGCCGGTGATCAGTTGAAAATGATCGCCAATTTCGGGGCGGGCGTGGATCATATCGACGTCGAGGCGGCGGTCGGGCGCGG
>CAYNDG010000198.1:0-3724 GCA_964395805.1 uncultured Brevundimonas sp. | reverse complement strand
CCCAGCTTTTGCGCCGCATGCATGAAGCTGTGGCAGACATTGTTGCCGTCCCCGATCCAGGCCACGGTCTTTCCGGCGATCGGGCCGCGATGCTCCTCGATGGTCATCAGATCGGCCAGGATCTGGCACGGGTGGCTACGGTCGGTCAGGCCGTTGATGACCGGCACGGTCGAAACGCGCGCAAAGCGTTCGACGTCCTCGTGGTCATTGGCGCGGATCATCACCGCATCGACCATGCGCGACAGCACCCGCGCCGTATCCTCGACCGGCTCACCCCGGCCCAGCTGCATGTCCGACGCCGTAGCGATGATGGACGATCCCCCCAGCTGGCGGATGGCGGCATCGAAGCTGAAGCGGGTGCGGGTCGAATTCTTCTCGAAGATCATCGCCAGCACATGGTCGCGCGCCGGCGCATCGGCATCGACCCAGCCTTTCGGCTTGCCCTTGCGGGCCGCCTTGCGGGCGTGGGCATCGTCAAGGATGGCCCGCAGGTCTTCGGACGGCAGCCGGGAGATGTCGAGGAAGTGTCGGGTCATGAGCGGTCACGAGCGGGGGATGGGAGGGAGCGGAGGAAGAGTTTCATCACAGCGGACACAGCGAGTTCACGGCGAACACAGCGATGTCTGCGTCAGTCTGCCCGCCTGCGCCCTAAAGCACCAGACGGTGGAAGCCGTCTTTCAGCCTGACGGTATTGAAGTTGATCAGGTATCCAAGCCTGATCTGCGAAAACCGGAGATAGGTCAGCAGTTGAGCCGTATGGATCGACGCCAGGGCGTCGATCGATTTGACTTCGACAACGACCTTGCCTTCGACACGGAGGTCAAGCCGGAACCCGACGTCGAGGCGTGAATCGCGGTACTGGACCGGGATGGGCACCTGTCGCTCGACCTGCAGGCCCGCCTGCATAAGTTCCTCGGCCAGACAGTGCTCATAGACCGACTCCAGAAGGCCCGGGCCAAGGTCTCGGTGGACCGCAAAGGCCGCGTCCATCACCGCCGTTCCAACCTTGTTCACCGCGCTGGAAACGGGCTCACCCCCGCCGTGCTCGCTGTGCATCCGCTGTGCCCGCTGTGATGAACCTCTTTGCCCCGTCAGCCCGCCATCTTGTCCCGGGCAAACTCGCAGGTCTTCTCGAACCGCGCGATGGCGTCGGCGGCCTCATCACGGGTGAAGTTCAGGGGGGGCAGCATGCGGACGCAGTTGTCGCCACCGCCGGCCACCAGCAGCTGGTTCTCGTCGCGGGCCCAGCCCATGAAGTCGCGGTTGTTGGGCTTGAGCTTCACGCCAATCAGAAGGCCCTTGCCGCGCACATCCTCGATCACATCGGGGAAGCGTTCCTGCAGCCCGGCCAGCTGCTGTTTCAGATAGCCGGCGATCTCGCGCACATTCTCGAGGGTCTCGGGCCTGGCGATCTCGTCATAGGCGGCGAGACCGACCGCCATGGCCAGCGGATTGCCGCCGAAGGTCGAGCCGTGCACCCCGACCGTCATGCCCCTGGCGGCCTTTTCTGACGCCAGGCACGCCCCGACCGGAAAGCCGCCGCCCAGTGCCTTGGCGATGGCCATGATGTCGGGCGCCATGCCGCCCCATTCGTGGGCCCACAGCTTGCCCGTCCGGCCCATGCCGCACTGGACCTCGTCGAAGATGATCAGCACGCCGTGTTCGTCGCATAGCTCGCGCAGGCCGCGCAGGCAGACTTCGGGCACCGAGCGGGCGCCGCCCTCGCCCTGCACGGGCTCGAGGATGATGGCCGCCGTGTCGGGACGGGCAATGGCTGCCTTGATCGCCTCGTGATCGCCGAAGGTCAGCTGCGAATAGCCGGGCAGGCGCGGGCCAAAGCCCTCGACATAGTTGGGATTGCCCGCCGCATTGATGGCGCCATAGGTGCGGCCGTGGAACGAGCCGTCAAAGCCATAGATCTCGATCCGCTCGGGCTGGCCGTTGGCGTGGTGATATTTACGGGCGGTTTTCAGCGCGCACTCGACCGCCTCAGAGCCCGAGTTGGTGAAGAACACCGCATCGGCAAAGCTGTCGGCGCACAGCCGGTCGGCCAGCTCTTCCTGACCCGGAATCTGGAAGATGTTCGAGACGTGCCACAGCTTTTCGGCCTGGTCCTTGACCGCCTGAACCAGCCGCGGATGGGCGTGGCCGAGGGCATTGGTCGAAATGCCGGAAACGCAGTCCAGATAGACGGTGCCGTCCGTCGCATACAGGCGCGACCCCTTGCCATGATCGACCGCCAGCGGCGCGCGGTTGTAGACACCCATCAGATGGCTGGACACGGGATCGGACCTCCAGAACGACAAAGCCCCGGCGCAGAAACGGCACCGGGACCGATGAAACAGATGTCTGGCGTTGTCCGCCTCCGCCCCCGCTTAGTCAACACCGGCGCCGAGACGACCCGAGGCGGTGACCTCTGCGACGAGAGTTGTGAGAGCAGCAACCTGTGCGTCGGTCATTGGGCGTCTGGGGAGCACCAGATTGTAAGCCGGAGATATGGCAAAGAAGAACCGGTCAGTATCCCCCACGACCTTGACGACACCTTCCCAACTGACGCGAACAGACCCTGTAGGAGTTTCCACCTGAAGGCCCGCGTCATCGATATGCCAGCGTGAAGGGCCGACACGGCGGGCGCCCTCGACGACGATCCGGGTATATGATGACGTCATCACCTTCCCGCTGATGATCATGGCTGTCAGCAGGACGACCATTGTTCCGGTCATCCACAGTCCAGTCGGCATCGATCCAAAGGCAAACGCCGAGACAATGCTGGCTACGAGAACTCCAATCAGAGTGTACGTCTGGATGCCGCCCAGCCTGCCTAGTGAGTCCCAAGCCTTGTAGCACGCTCGAGCCTCAGTGAGATTCAGCTGCACCTCTTCGACGATGATGGGATCGCGGCCAGCCATCTATCAGCTCTTCAGCCGCCAGCCCGAGCGGAACACGGCCCAGCAGAGGACGCCGAACACGACGGTCAGCACGCCCGCGGCCGCCCCGCCGATCAGCAGGTTGCTCTCGGCCTGACCGATGAAGCCCGCGCGGAATCCGTCGATCAGATAGAAGAAGGGGTTGAAGCGGCTGAAGGTGGCGAACGGCTCGGGCAGGCGCTCGACCAGATAGAAGGCCCCCGACAGGAAGGTCAGCGGCATGACCACGAAATTCTGCACCGCCGACAGCTGGTCGAACTTCTCGCTCCACAGGCCGGCCAGCACCCCGACCATGCCCATCAGCAGGCTGGCGGTGAGGCCGAACCACAGGATCAGGCCGAGGTTCTGGATCTCAAGCCGGGCGAACGGCAGCACGCACAGCGCGGTCACCAGCCCGACCACCAGCCCGCGCGTGGCGGCCCCCAGGGTAAAGCCGATGGTCAGCTCCAGCGGGCTGAGCGGCGGGGTCAGGAAGTCGGTGGCCGTGCCCATGATCTTGGCCTGGATCAGGCTGGACGACGAGTTGGCAAAGGCATTGTTCAGCATGGCCATCATGATCAGGCCTGGCGCGACGAACTCGGCAAACGGCGTGCCGTGCAGCGGCGGCCGTCCGCCCTCGAACGCCACCACGAACACCAACATGTAGAGCAGGGTCGTCACCACCGGGGCGGCGACCGTCTGGGCCCCCACCTTCCAGAAGCGCCGCACCTCACGCAGGTACAGCGTCCAGACCCCGATGCCGTTGATCCCGACATAGCGGCGCGGCACGGGCGGGCCCTTGGCAGCATCTGCGGTGG
>CAYNDG010000197.1:0-3733 GCA_964395805.1 uncultured Brevundimonas sp. | reverse complement strand
GCGACGGTGCGGGGAGCGCGCGCCTCATACAGGGCCGGGCGCAGAAAGACCAGCCGTAGAGGGTTCAACGATCACGGATCACCGCGTCACCACGACATGGAGCGGGCCGGCCCCCGGCATCGCCGGGCACGACGAACAGGTGTCGCTCCCGCTGACCGGTCGGCCCCGTAGCCACAATGACGGACGGCAGGGGGCGGGCGCCCGGAACGCGGGACGGCTCGGGGCAGGCCGTGACCAGCAAGGCGGGGTGTCCAGTGTCAGAGGCGTCCAGCGCCCGTGCCATTTCATAGTAGTGTTCCGGGTCCTGCCCCGGCATCGCTGGCCAGACGCGCACCTTGAGGGCGGTGTGCCGGAGGTAATAGGTCAGCTGGGCGGCGTCCGTCCGGGTCTCGGTGATGACGGTCCGGAGGGCCTGGTCCCGGGCGTGCGCGGCGACGGCCTCTGACAGGGCCGACCAGCCCTGGACCCGCTGATAGGGCTCGCCACCGAACAGTGTGAACCGGTCCGCCCGCGCGTCGGCCACCAGCAGCAGGCTTTGGAACGCGAGTCCGACGATCAGGCCGGCGACCGGCCAGATCCGGAGACGCCAGTGCGCAAACATCAGTCCGCTCAGGATCCAGACCGCGATCAGGGCCGTCGCCGCCCAGTTGGCATGGGCCCGGCCCAGGAAGGCCAGGAGGGTCAGGGCGAGGAGGACGGGTAGCGACAGGGCCAGCATCAGCCGCGCATCCCGGCCGAGGGTTGGGGCACGGGCAGCCGCGAGGACGACCACCGCCATTGCCACCGGTCCGGCCAGCAGGACCTGCGCGGCGATGAACTCCAGACCACCCGGGAGGTCTATCCCCAGGCCTTCACCCCGGGCATTGTCGGCAGTGTGCTGGAAGGTCACGGCGCCGTTCAGGGCGTTCCAGGCCAGATTAGGACTGAAGATCAGCAGGCTGGCGGCCAGCGCCAGCCAGACGTCAGGTCGGCGAAGGGTTTTTTGGCTCAGCGGGTCGACCAGCGCTGCGATCGCCAGACAGGGCAGCAGATAGGCCATGGCGTATTTGGACAGCAGGCCGAGGCCAAGCGACAGGGACAGAAGGGCCAGCCAGCCCCGGCCGCCGCCGGCCCTCAGCCGCACAAAGGCCAGCACCGCCAGCGCCCAGAACATCAGGAGCGGGGAATCGGTCGAGGCGATCCGCGCCGAGAAGACCGCGCCGGGGGCCAGCAGCACGCCGAGGCCCGCCCACCAGGCGGCTCTCCGGCCGCCCACAGTGGCGGTGACAGCAAAGACGGCGAGGGTCGTGACCGCCCAGCTGAGCGTCGACGGAGCGCGGACGCAGGCCTCTGATGAGCCACAGACCGGCTCGGCCGCTGCAATCATCCACGCCAGAAACGGAGGCTTGGAAAAATAGCCCCAGGCCAGACTCTGGCTCCAGGTCCAGTACTGGGCCTCATCGAAGTAGAGGTCGGTGTTCGCGTTCCACAGTCCGAGCAAACGCATCAGGGTCAAGGCCGAGACCGCCGCGAGCCATCCGATGGGGATCAGGTCATGGCGGGAGCCGGTTCCGGCCGCGCCCGACGTCTCCGACGCGCCCGGCGCGCTGCCACCGGACAGCGAAGCACCAGGCGATGCAGCAGACAGAGAACCAGAACGGTGATGGCCCATGACAACACGATGTCCGACAGGAAGTGACCGCCGAACAGCAGGCGGTTGAACGAGAGGGCGCCAGCGTAGGCGAAGGCGGCCGGGATCAGGATGGCGCGCCACGGTTGCGGCGTCATGACGACCGCCGCCGTCGCGATCCAGGCGGCGGACGATGCCTCGCCCGAGACGAAGGAACAGTTCGAGGCGCACTGATCTGCGATCGCCCAGGCCCGCGTGAACTCGGCCTCGCCGCCGAAAGCCTCGATCTGGATCGGCCGGGCCCGGCCCCAGCTGGCCTTGAAGAGGCCGTTCACGACCATACCCGAGGCCAAGGCCAGGCCGGAGATCAGGAACAGCGCCTTCCTCGCTTCGCGGCGGCGGGTCCACACGCCGCGGACAGCGACGACGATCAGCCCGAGCAGCGCCAGGCCCATGACCCAGCTCGACGACTTGCGCAGCGCCTTCAGCGCCGGGTCTGAGGCGGCGACGAATCCCCGGTCGGCATCGAAGAAAGCCTGCGTGACGGCCAGGTCGACGCCCGGCAACAGGACGAAAAAGGCCGACAGGATCGCCGTCGCGACAAGGGCGACGGTCACGGGTGAGGCGGTGTCGATGCCCGCCGCCCACGACAGCCTGAGCCGCTGGAGCTCACGGCGCAGGCCGTGCCGAACTCCGGTCCAATGACCGGCCGAGGCCGCGCCGGACAACGTCTGCACATGCGTCATCGATTCCCCCAAACCGGACGTCGCTCTGGGGATGCGAATGCCTGACTCGTGTGGCGCCCGCGTCACCGAAACATGGGCGTCCTGTGTCGCTTCGGTGCCCGTTCCATTGCAGGTCGTCCCGGCTCGGACCGACGTCGCGGCGGGGTTCAGCGTGTCCGCGTGTCGCGAACTCATGTATGAAGGCTCATCGGTCTTGCCGTCCGGGCTGGCGCTTGCGGTACGGAAAGGACTGATGGGGGACGCCGGGATACCCGGCCAACGTCAATGCACGAGCGGTCGCCCGGCCTGCACCAACGGCGACGGGCAGCGCCTGTCAGAGGGGATCAGCGCACGAAGGGCGCGCTCGGCCTCACGAACGGTCAGGTCTCCGCGGGGCGGGCCTCAGTCGAGAGATTTTCCGCCACTTCGGCCCGTCGGTTTCGCGCCACCGGCAGGACCAGACCGTTCGACAGGTGGACGCTGGTGCGGCCACGGTCTCTCGTCACCTCGGCGACGAACGCCGGGTCGACCCAGTGGGAGCGATGGATGCGAATGCCGGCCTGTGGGCCCAGCTGCGCAAGGGCCTCGCCGAAGCCTTGCAGGATGAGGCTGTCGCCCAGCGTCGTATAGACCCGCAGATAATGCAGCTCTGCGCTCAGGGCGATGAGCTGACCCCGTCGGCCCGGCGAAAGCCGCCGCATGAAGCCCGGCTCCGCGTGCGCCTCGGTGCCCCGTGGCGTCGACGGGCGCTCCGGGTCGGAAAGTCTCAGGAACCGTGCGGCGTTCAGGCCCAGCCAGATCACGGTCGCGGGGGGTGCCAGGCTGGCCCATTCCTCGATCAGTCCTGCCCAGCTCCAGCCAGCTGCTTCGGAGGGATCCAGGGGGGCGACCATCAGATGGTCGAGGACCAGCGCCATCGGAGCCAGCAGCGCGGACGCCACGATTCCTGCAGCCGCGATCGCGGCCCATGGGTTAATCTTCGGCGCGACATGGCGGGAGACGACAACCTGGCACCCCTGAGCGAGAGCGAGGAAGAGAAAGACGTGCGCTCCCCAGAAGGCGATCAGCGCAGGCAGGCTCAACACCTGCGTCGGCGTCGGCTCCAGGAACACGAACAGGGCTGTCAGCCCCGCGCCCGCCGCGCCCAGAAAGCCGAGCCAGGTACGTGTCGGGTCGATCCGCTCGAGCAGGGTCATGGCCGAGAGATAGCACCGCTTCCCGCCAAGCCAAGCGACAGGCGCGGCGCGACCGATCGACGCGGAGAATGCGACCGGCCGAGCTTTCAGTGTGTCCCCGCCATGGCCTGTCTGCTAGGGACCGGCCAGTCGTTTCTCAGGCCATTTTCATGCCCGAACTTCCCGAGGTCGAGACTGTCAGGCGGGGGCTGGAGCCGGTGCTG
>CAYNDG010000196.1:2877-3775 GCA_964395805.1 uncultured Brevundimonas sp. | reverse complement strand
CCCCGAGTTGGCGAAACCGCCGTCGAACGACCTCGCCGGCCCGAAGTCGACGGACGAGACCAGCGTCTCAGCGGCGAGATCCACGAAGTGGTAGCTGCTGTAGTTGTCACCATGGACTGCCAGGTAGAGCCTCTCGCCGGAGAAGATGCCCAGGTAGCCGACCTGCGCGTAGACGGGATCCCAGGTCATCTCCTTGGATTTTGGCGCGCCCCAAGTACTATCGACTCGACGCACCCAGTGGATCTGCTGCGCCGCCGGCCAGGCCACCAGGTCCTCGGTCACGAAGCCAGACGCCGTTCTTGGCGAACCAGACCTTCCCGGCCACCGGATCGTAGGCGACTCCGTCAGCGACCTTCACCGGTTCGATCGGGTCCTTGGTCAGATCGGCGATCAGCACGGACATCTGGTCCGAGCCAGAGTTGCGCTCCATCCACGCGATCCGATCTCCGCTCGGCGACCAGTTGTAGGAGTCGAGCGACATCGAGTCGGAGCTGATCCGCCGGGTCTCGCCAATGGTCTTTCCGCTCGCGTCGACGACGTGGAGTCCGAAGACCTGGTCGACCTCCTCGTCTGCGACGAACGCGAACCACTTGCCCTCGGGCGAGAACGAGTAGCCCCTCTCGACGTCGGTCGTGAAGCTGTCGACCGTGTTTGCGCTCGGCGTCGACGTCAGGTCCGGCAGCAGGTTCACGCGCGCCGTGAGGTTCTCGGGATCGACGAGCCACAGGGTGAACTGGTTCGACGCGCTCGTGGTCGCTCGATACGCGATCCAGCGCTTGCGCCGCACCGTCAGCGAGAGGTCGACGGTGGCCGTGCTCCCCTTGCCGTCCTTGACCTCGATGGTGAGATCGAAAGGCTTTGCGCCCTCCTCGGCGGGCCGCCCCGTGATCGTGCCATC
>CAYNDG010000196.1:2528-2867 GCA_964395805.1 uncultured Brevundimonas sp. | reverse complement strand
GGTGCCCAGCACGAGCCCCTCGGGCAGCGCGCCCTTGACGAGCGTGAAGGAGAAGGAGCCGTCGCCCCCGGAGACCTCCAGCTTCGCCTCGTACGTGATGTTGTACCAGGCGTAGGGGAGGGCCTGGGTCGCGATGACGATCGCGGGATCCTGGACGCCGCCGGCTCCCGCATCGCCACCGCCGGTGCCACCACCGCCGGTGCCGCCACCGCCGGTGCCGCCGCCGGTGCCGCCGCCGAAGTTACCTTCGCCGGGAGAGGCCACTTCGGCCGAACCACAGGAAGCCAGGGCCAGGGCGGCCGCGCTGGCGAGCAGAATCTTGGAAAGACGCAGTGGGAA
>CAYNDG010000196.1:0-2475 GCA_964395805.1 uncultured Brevundimonas sp. | reverse complement strand
CGGCAACCCCGGGACCAGTCGTCTAGGCGGTGTTTGCAATGTTAAGATGACGCAAATGTTATGCCTTGTGACGATTAGTCAGTTATCAGATCAATCAAGTCAGAAAAATCAATTATAGAGAAAGTATAGAATTTATATCATCTAGTCCGATGACGGATCAATCGTCAGATTCAGGGTCTGGCCGCCGCGACGCACGGTCAGGGTCACGGAAGCGCCGCCCCCCACCGCCTGACCCAGTTCCCACAGGCGTTCGTCGCGGGTGAAGGGCTCGCCATCGACGGCGGTGATGACATCGCCCTCGCGCAGGCCGGCGGCCGACAGGGCGGGGATCTGCGCGCCCCGCCGCCAGACATAACCCTCGACCCGTCCGCCACTGGAAAGCGGCCGAAGTCCGGCGACAAAGGGGTCGGCTTCGGGGGCGACCAGCCCCATTTCGGCAGCCGCGGTGGCGGCGTCCCCGGACAGGCCGACGACCGCACTGCCGGGTGGCGGCGGGGGCGCGGGGATGGAGATGTCCGCGAACTCCAGCCGGATGGAACGCCCCGATCGGGCCAGCAGCACGTGGTCGCGACCGACCGAGGTGAGGACCAGATCCGGTCCGACTGTGTCGCCGATGCCATAGGCCGCCTGGGTGCCGTCGGGGCCCTGCAGGATAGCGGTGCCCGAGGCTCCGGTGCGCGTGCCGAACAGGAGCCAGCCCTCGGCGGTCAGGTCCAGCAGGGCCGGGGCCGCGCCCTGACGGAAGAAGGGATCGAACCGCGCAAATACGGCGGGGTCGCTGAGCGGACGCACAGTGTCGGTTGACCCCGGGGGAGCGCCGGTCGTCAGGAAGGCGGAAGCGCCGCCGCCGATGAGCACCGCGGCAAGGCCAAGCCCCAGGGCAATCTCGACCCCGCGCCGAATCGGCAGGGGGTCTGGCAGGGGCAGAACGGTCCGGCGCATGCCCCGGCCTCTAGCGGCCGGATGTGACAGCCTGCCGACATTCGGGCGCAGTCAGGACGACAGGTCGAGGATCTGCCCGGCCAGCGGCGGCAGGTGCCCGGCCCGGACCTCGCCGCCGTTTACACCGGTGACCCGCCGCCCTCCGGCAGGGGCAGGCCAGTCCAGTGCCGCCCCGCCGAGGTTGAAGGCGCAGATCAGGCTCTGGCCCTCGTGGTCGCGGCGGAACACCAGCCGGGGGCCCTCGGCCGCCAGCATCGTCATCCGGCCAAGACGCAGCGCTGACCACTCGCGGCGCAGCGTGATCAGCCGGCGAGTCAGGGCCAGCATGGACTCAGCGTCTGCCTCCTGCAGCGCCACCGCCCGGGCCAGATGCTGCGGGTCCATGGGCAGCCAGGGTTCGACGTCCGAAAAGCCGCCGAACGGAGCCTCGGCCGTCCAGGGCATGGGGGTGCGGGCGCCATCGCGACCCAGCGTCAGGGGCCAGTTGGCGATGGCCTCGGGATCGACCAGCCGCTCGAACGGCACATCAGCCTGCGGCAGGCCCAGTTCCTCGCCCTGATAGACGAACACATTGCCGCGCAGGGTCATCAGAAAAAGCATGGCGAGGCGGGCGACGGCGTCCGGGTCACGCCCGGCGGCCCAGCGGCTGGCGACGCGCGGCGTGTCGTGGTTGGAAAAGGTCCAGCAGGGCCAGCCCTCGTCCTCGGCCCCCGGCCAGCGCGCCACCGTCTCGGCCACCAGCTCGGCAGTCAGCGCCCGCGCATACAGATAGTTGAAGCCATAGGCGCTGTGCAGGCGGTCGCGCCCCCGGGTGAAGGCATGCATTTCCGGCTCGGCCCCGGCGCCCACCACTTCGGCCACGAAGAACCGGTCGCCATAGCCGTCGGCCAGGGCCCGCAGCCGCTCAAGGAAGGCCGGGATCTCGGGCTGGGACTGGTTGTGCAGATGCAGCTGGAAATCGAACGGCCGGGTGCGCGGGCCGGGCCGGGGGTCGGGCGGATTGTCGGTCAGGGCCACGTCATGAATGGCGAAGTTGATGGCATCCAGCCGGAAGCCGTCGACGCCGCGGTCCAGCCAGAAGCGGGTGACGGCAAGCAAAGCGTCCTGCACCTCGGGATGGCGCACATTCAGCTGCGGCTGGCTGGCCAGAAAGTTGTGCATGTAATACTGGCCGCGCCGCGCGTCCCAGGTCCAGGCCGCGCCGCCGAACACCGACTGCCAGTTGTTGGGAGGCGACCCGTCCGGCTTCGCGTCGGCCCAGACGTACCAGTCGGCCCGGTCGTTGGTCCGGTCCTGACGGCTGGCGCGGAACCAGTCATGGGCGTCCGAGGTATGGGCATAGACCTGGTCGATGATCAGCTTCAGCCCGCGCGCGTGGGCCTCGGCGACCAGGGTGTCGAAGTCCTCCAGCGTCCCGAACAGCGGATCGATGGCGCAATAGTCCGACACGTCATAGCCGAAGTCCTTCATCGGCGAGGTGAACACCGGCGACAGCCAGATGCCGTCGACGCCCAGCCCGGCGATGTGATCCAG
>CAYNDG010000195.1:0-3785 GCA_964395805.1 uncultured Brevundimonas sp. | reverse complement strand
GGTCCCATTCGATAGCCGACCGAGCGGATCGGCCCATGCCCCTGATCAAAGGTCAGGACGGGGATGGCGCCGCCTGCCCCCTCGACCGCCCAGGGCGTCCCGTGCGGCGGAATATCCCGCGCCTCCAGCAGCGCTGGATAGCCTTGCTGGTCCATGAAGATGTAGGGAAACCGACTCTCAAGGGCCGCCCGGGTCGGTCCGTCCATCCAGGCCGGAATCCGGGCCCGGTTGCGCAGCATGAACACCCTCAAATCATCAATGCCGTGCGTCTGGTCGGCGTGGTCGTGGGTATAGAGCACCGCATCGATCCGCTTCAGCCCGGTCATCAGCGCCTGCTCGCGCAGGTCCGGCGAGGTGTCGATCAGGGCCGTCGTCTCGCCGTCTGCCCCCGTCAGGCGCGCCAGCATCGAACAGCGCATGCGCCGGTTCTTCGGTTCGCTTGGGTCACAGGCGCCCCAGTCGCCGTCGCCACGCGGCACCCCGCCCGATGACCCGCAGCCCAGTATGATGATCTCCAGCGCGCCGCTCATGCGCCCTCCGGCCGAGGAATGCGGTCAAACAGGGCGAAAAAGGCATCCGTCGTGCGCGTCTCGGCCTCATCGCGGCTCCAGCCCCGGATCTCGCCCAGCTTGTCCAGTACATGCCCGACATAGGCCGGCTCGTTCCGCCGCCCCCGGTGCGGCACCGGCGCCAGATAGGGGCAGTCCGTCTCGACGAGGATCCGGTCACCCGGCATGTCGCGGATGACGGCCCGCACATCCTCGGCCGCCTTGAAGGTCGCAATGCCCGAGACGGAAAACCATGCGCCCAGTTCCGCCGCCAGCTCCGCCAGTTCCGCTCCACTGGTGTAGCAGTGCATCAAGAGTTTGAAGGGCCCGGCCACCATTTCCTCACGCAGGATCCCGGCCATGACCTCGTCGGCCTCGCGCGTGTGCACCACCAGCGGCAGGCCCGTCCGGCGCGCCGCCTCGACATGCACCCGGAACACCGCCGCCTGCACCTCACGCGGGCTGAGGTCATAGTGGAAGTCCAGACCGCACTCCCCTATTCCAACAACCTTTTCTTGCCCCGCCAGCTCCACCAGCCGCTCGACGCTCAGATCCTCATAGTGCCGCGCCTCATGCGGATGCACCCCAACGGTGCACCAGATGTCGTCGTGCGCCATCGCCAGACCGTGGGTCGCCTCAAAGGTCGCCAGCCGGTCGGATATCTCGACCATCAGGCCGACCCCGGCTTCGCGCGCCCGGGCGATGACCGCGTCGCGATCCTCATCAAACTGGGGCGCGTGCAGATTGACGTGGCTGTCGATCAGCATGTGGCGCGCGCCCTCGCCCGGTCCAGCTCGGCCATCAGGGTGAACAGCACATCCTGCCGGTCCAGATTCAGCCCTGCGGTCTGGTCGACCCGCGCCTGGATGCTGGACCACAGCTCTGCCCAGGCCTCCGCGCCCGGCCCGCCCGACAGGGCCCTGGCCTTCACAGCGGCGGCCAGCCGATCGAGGATCAGCTCGAACTTTGGCCCGCCATCGGCCCGTTTCAGGCTCTCGGCGACCGGTATTACGGCGCTCATGTCAGCCCCCTGCATCCAGCCGTCGACGAGGGCGTCGATGCCGGCCACCTCATCACCCGCCAGCGACAGGGCGCGTCCCGGCGAACCCCCCGCCGCCCGCGCGGTCGCCCGGGCCTGCTCAGCATCCAGCCCCAGCCGCGCCTCCAGCAGGGCCGCCAGCCGGTCGTCGCTCCACACCGGAAAGCTCAGCCGCCGACAGCGCGAGCGGATGGTCGGCAGCAACCGCCCGGGGGAATGGGCGACCAGAAACAGCACCCCGCGTTGCGGCGGCTCTTCAAGAATCTTCAGCAAGGCGTTGGCAGCGTTGACATTCAGGTCATCGGCACTGTCGACGATTGCGACCCGCCACTCGGACCGCGACGGGCTTTTCGAAAAGAACCCCGGCAGCTCGCGCGCCTGATCGACCGAGATGGTCTTGCGCGCCCTGGTGCCCTCTGTCACACGCTCCAGCACCATCAGGTCGGGGTGCGACTGGGCCGCGATCAGCTGGTTGGTCGGGTCCCCGGGCGCACTGCCCAGCGGGCCACGCGAGGGGTCCGGCGCCGCCCCCAGCAACCGCCGCGCCGCGCGATAGGCAAACCCCGCCTTGCCCACGCCCTCGGGCCCGCACAGCAGCCACCCATGGTGGAGCCGCCCGCCCGCCATGGCATCGGCGAACGCCTGTTCCGCCGCCTCATGGCTGACCTCGTCATAACGATCGCGCGGATGGGTCGTCACGCCGGCACCTTGGGAAGGGGCAGCCGCGCCTCAATCGCATCCCAGACGCGCAGCGCCACCCCGTCTTCCGTGCCGCGCGCATCGATCACCCGACAACGGTCCTCGTGCTCGGCGGCGATGTCCAGAAACGTCCGGCGCAGCCGCTCGTGAAACGCCAGCCCCTTGGACTCGAACCGGGTCTCGAACAGCCCCCGGCCAAAGGCGCGCTCCAGCCCCTCCTCGACCGGCAGGTCAAAGATCAGCGTCAGGTCGGGCTGATCCGCCCCGACCACGGCCTGGTCGAGCGCCTCTATAAAGACCCGGTCGACGCCGCCACCGCCCCCCTGATAGGCCCGGCTGGAGTCCGCAAACCGGTCGCAGATCACCCAGTGTCCGGCGGCCAGCGCCGGCCGGATGGTGCGCTCCAGATGGTCGTTTCGTGCCGCGAACATCAGCAGCACCTCGGTCTGCGGTGACCAGCGCTCTCCCTCGCCGTTGACCACCAGCTCGCGGATGGCTTCGGCGCCCGGCGACCCGCCCGGCTCCCGGGTCAGCAGCACCTCGAGGCCACGCGCGCGCAATCGGTCAGCAAGCCGCCCCGCCTGGGTCGACTTGCCGCTGCCCTCCCCGCCCTCAAAGGTGATGAACTGTCCGCGCGCCATTCCGTCAGAATGGCGGCATGGCCGGATGAAACCAAGCCCGTTGCAGCAATATCAACAGGCACGCGGCCTAAAGCCGTGGCGCCGGCCCCAGATAGCGCACCCGCACCCGGCCCACGCCCCGCTGCAACAGGCCCAGCTCATCCGCCGCCCCGCGCGACAGATCGATGATCCGGCCGTCCACGAACGGGCCCCGGTCGTTCAGGCGCAGCACCACGGTGCGGCCGTTGTCCAGATTGGTCACCTCGACCAGACCCGGGAGCGGCAGGGTCTTGTGCGCCGCCGTCAGGGCATTCTGGTCAAACCGCTCACCGGTCGCCGTCGGCCGCCCGTCAAACCCCGGCCCGTACCAGGAGGCCATGCCGATCTCTTCATAGTCGGGGTCCTCGGCCGGATGGTACCAGCGTCCGCGGATCTGATAGGGCCGCATGGTGCCCGACACGATCGGCGCCGGATTATCGACCCGCACCGACGCCCCGGACCGCGACCCGCCGGTCAGACCCGTCGCCCGCGCCCCCAGCCGCACCGTACCCGCCGCCACGTTATAGCCCCCTTCGGCCACATCCCCCGCCAACCCGGCCGCCGCCCCGACCGTGCCGCACGCCGACAGGCTCAGCCCCGCCAGCACGACCGTCAGAAGGCGAACCGCAGATACAGGTGTGGACATGACGCACCGGCCCCGAAACTAATTTCAGACCGTCAGAATGCCCGCATCATTTTCTTCTTTGGTTAACGCCCCCTCCCCCTGCTATGAGGCCGATCCGATCCCGGGACAGGTGGCCGAGTGGTTTAAGGCAGCGGTCTTGAAAACCGCCGTAGGTGGAAGCCTACCGTGGGTTCGAATCCCACCCTGTCCGCCAC
>CAYNDG010000194.1:0-3810 GCA_964395805.1 uncultured Brevundimonas sp. | reverse complement strand
CCCAGATCGATGGCGAAGGCCAACCAGCCCCAGGTCGGACCGCCGACGGCCAGGTGCGGGCAGGCGTACAGCTGCTGCCGCCACAGCTCGTAACGGGTCTCGTCCGAGGTCAGGGCGTCGTTCTCGAAGGTGTGTTCGAAGGGATCGTCCGGATCGTCCAGCACATAGTCCCCGGCCTTGCCGTGGCGCAGGTTCCAGCGCACCGCCAGCTTGACCGACCACATGGAGCGCTTGCCGGTCTTGATCTTGAGCATGGGGGCGCTCAGCACCGCGCCGGAGATGCGGCTCTCGCCCATCTCGAGGCTCATGAGGTTCAGCGCGCCCCCCATGGAATGGCCGACCATGATCCACGGCCTGGGCGCCCGCGCCTCGAAGGCGTCGAGCAGGCGGGCATAGTCGTCCAGGAACTCCTCGACGGCCCGGGCATGGCCCTTCAGCCGGTCGGGAAGCAGCCGCGCCGACAGGCCCTGACCCCGCCAGTCATGCGCCAGCACGCAGAAACCCCGTGCCAGAAGATTGCCGATCACCTCGAAATACTTCTCGATCGGCTCGGTCCGGCCGGGGCTCAGGATGACCGTGCCCCGCGGCTTCTCGGCCACCAGGCTGGAGGGCGTCCAGTAGGCGGCGCGCAGGCGCAGCCCACCGGCGCCGCGGAACCACTCTCCCTCCCCGTGAGGGGGCGAGGACGCTCCGGGTACGCCCATCAGCGGAGCGTTGGCAGCATAGGCGGCGACTCGGTTCACTCGGGCTTCCTGAATTTGAGCGTCATGCGATCGCTTTCGCCGATCTCGTCATACTCGGTGCGGTCAAAGTCGGGGTTCGGGGGTTGCCCCTGGGGTGCGGTCAGTCTCATCGGCGGCAGGGTGTCGACCCCGAACGGATGATCCCGGTCATCCCTTTCATTCGCGTTGATTTCCGAGGCCGCCACGAAGATGAAGCCCGCCTCGGCCGCCAGCTGGCGCACATAGGCCTCCTGGACATAGCCGCTGGCGGCGATGGGGTCCTGGTCCTTCTCGGGAGACAGGCGGTGCTGCTCAATGCCGAGGGTCGCGCCGGGCCTCAGGACCGAAAAGGCATCGGCGAACGCCTTTTCGGCGATGCCGGCCGCCATCCAGTAATGGAGCCGGCTCATGAACAGGACCAGATCCGCCGAACTGGCCTCGGCCACCGGTCCGCTGGTCGGCCCGAAGTCGCTGTACTCAATCTGCCCATAGAGGCGGGGATTGGCCCCGAACCGCTGTTCATAGGCGGTCACCAGCGCCGCCTGCGCCGGATCATTGCCCAGGCCCGCCTGGAAGTTCGCGGCGATGTATTTCCCGCCATTGCGGGCCAGATAGGGGGCGAGAATCTCGGTGTACCAGCCGCTGCCCGGCCAGAATTCCACAACCGTCATTCTCGGCTGCAGATCGAAGAAGCGCAGCGTCTCGAACGGATGCCGCCATTCGTCGCGGGACCGTTCCTCACCGCGCCAGTCTCCGGCGATGGCCCAGGCAAGGCTGCCTTCCGGCGGTCCGTCGGGCGCGGGGGGCGCGTCGGGGGCGGGATCGGCCGTCTTCTTCCGGTTGTCGCACCCCGCCAGCAGTCCGACCGACCCCGCACCCAGAATCAGGCCCCGGCGCGACGGTCCGCGCAGGCCGGACAGCGGCTGCCGGGAGAGGCGGGAGGTCGGATCGGACATGTCGCGTTCCTCGGACACTTTCGCGGATCGGTCACGGGTGGGCGACGCCGGGCAGGCCGACGGCCAGACCGGCTTAGCCAGCTTCGCAGGCAGGGTCAAAGCCGCGGTTGGCGATCACTCCGGCTTGCGAAAGC
Source organism: uncultured Brevundimonas sp. (assembly GCA_964395805.1). GTDB lineage: Bacteria > Pseudomonadota > Alphaproteobacteria > Caulobacterales > Caulobacteraceae > Brevundimonas. Next base: position 1,998 of record CAYNDG010000194.1, on the reverse strand, counting down.
GCAGGGTCATCCGGTCACTTTCCCCGATGGCGTCATAGGCGGCGCGCTCGGCCTCGGTCAGGGTGCGTCCGTCGCCCTCGCTGCGGCGCACGGGCGGCAGGGTCCAGACGCCGAAGGGATGGTTGCGATCGTCCGCCAGGTTGGCGTTGAGCTCGCTGGAGGCCTCCAGTTCGAACCCGGCTCTGAGGGCCGCCGCGATCACATAGGACTCAGGCACATAGCCTGTCCCCGCCGTCTGATCGACGTCGCTGCCTTCCGGGGCCCGATGCTGTTCGACGGCGAGGATTCCGCCCGGCTTCAGGCCCGCGAAGAACAGGGCCATGAAGTCGTCGGTCCGGCCTGCCCGGTGCCAGTTGTGGAACGCCCGGGCCACCAGAATGAAATCGACCGAGCCGTCGGCCACGCCAAGGCCGTCCTGGATGCGGTTGACGGGAACATAGGTTCCACCGGTGGCTGCCGCATAGGGCTCGAGGATCTGCGTCCACCAGCCATTGGCCCCCGGCTGGATTTCGACCACGGTGTGGCCCGGTCGCAGGCCCCAGAAGGTCAGGCTCTCGTACGGGTGGCGATAGGCATCGCGGGCCCGGTCGGCTTCGGAGCGGCCGTCCGAGGCGATCGCGGCCTTGAGGATCTCGTCTTCCTGGACGACCGGCCGGGTCAGGGCCGGGTCCTGGGCTGCGCGGGACGTCTGGGCCAGGGCGGGGGTGGCGAGGGCGAGGCCGGTCGCGGCGGCCATGAGAAGAAGCGGGCGAAGGGCTCGGGTCATGGATCGTATCCGGTCATTCTGGAATGGGGCCGACAGCCTTAAGCGGCTGGGCGGGGAGGGCAAGTTGCATGGCCGGGTCGAGGTGGACAAATCGTCGCGCCGAAATTCGGGGCGCCGACGCTGACCCCCTTGACGTCCGTCGGGGCCACCCCAAATCCCTGAACGGGAGCGCCGATGTCGGGCTCCCGGGACGAGCGGCGCCGCTGAGCGGGTCGTATCGCCCATAACCCCGCCGTCCGGGCAAGTCGCCGGGCGGCTCAACCTTGCTGATCCCAGGAGGATGATATGCGTACCTTTGACCTGACCCCCCTCTATCGTTCCGCCGTCGGCTTTGACCGTCTGGCCGGCATGCTGGAAAGCGCCGCGCGCACCAGTGAAGCGGGGTGGCCCCCCTATAATATCGAGACCACCGGAGAAAATGCCTACCGGATCGAGCTGGCCGTGGCGGGCTTTGCCCCCGACGAACTGACGATGGAGGTCAAGGAAAACCTTCTGACCGTCACCGGCAAGAAGGCGACCACCGGCGAGGACCGGACCTATCTTCATCGCGGCCTGGCCGAGCGCGACTTTGAGCGTCGCTTCCAGCTGGCCGACTATGTGGTGGTGACCGAGGCCCGGCTTGTGAACGGTCTGCTGACCGTCGATCTGAAGCGCGAGCTGCCCGAGGCGCTCAAGCCTCGCCAGATCCCGATCGTGACGGACTCCCCGGCCATCGAGGGCAAGGCCGCCCCGAAGGACCAGCCGAAGATCGAGAAAAAGGCAGCGTAATCCCGCCGGTCCTTCTGTCTGTTCCCAATCGACGTCCGGCCCGGGTGGTTCGCCATCCGGGCCGTTTTCATGTCCGTCAGGTACGACGCCTGAGGGTGATGTACCAGGCGCCTTCACCTCCATGCCGGCGGTGCGCGGGGGCATAGGCCGCGACGACGGGGCGCAGGGTATGGCTCCGGAGCCAGTCGGGAAGCGAGGCGCGTATCACGCCCTCGCCACCCCCCGCCCGACGCCCGTGGCCTGTGATCACGAGAACGGCCCGCAGGCCCCGTTGATGGGCGGCCAGCAGAAAGCCCGTCAGGACGTCCTCCGCCTCGAACCGGCCATGGCCGTGCAGATCCAGACGCGCCTCGATCGGGTCGCGCTCGCGTGCCAGGCGCCGGTGTCGGCGGACGTCGAGATCCGAAGGCGCCGCCTGCGGTCGCGCGGCAGGGGCGGGAGCCGGCGCCGGGGATGCGCCGGAT
>CAYNDG010000193.1:0-3826 GCA_964395805.1 uncultured Brevundimonas sp. | reverse complement strand
CCGACATCGAACAGGCGACCAAACTGGCCCGCGCCATGGTCACGCGCTGGGGCTTCTCGGACAAGCTGGGCACGGTGGCCTATGGCGAGAACCAGGAAGAGGTCTTCCTCGGCCATTCGGTGGCGCGGAGCCAGAATGTCTCGGAAGAGACGGCGCGCATCATCGATGAAGAGGTCAAGCGGATTGTGACCGAAGGCTGGAATGCCGCCCGCAGGATTCTCAAGGCGAGGGCGAAGGATCACGAGACCCTCGCCCAGGCCCTGCTGGAATATGAGACCCTGTCCGGCGACGAAATCCTGGCCCTGCTGAAGGAGGGCAAGCGCCCGGATCGCGACGGAGCCAATGATCCGTCGCCCGGCCCCTCCGTATCGGTGCCCGTGACGCCGGTCCCCGAGGGGGCGGTGCCTGCGGCCCCCCCCGAGCAGCCGACGACGGTCCACTAGGACCGTGCAGACCCGCCGGATCGCCACCGACGGCCTGACCCAGTCCGTGATCGAAGCGGGCCAGGGCGGCCCGCTGGTGCTGTTGATCCACGGCTTTCCCGAGCTGGGCATCAGCTGGCGGGCCCAGGTCGAGGCGCTGGCCGAAGCGGGCTGGCACGCGGTCGCACCCGACATGCGCGGCTATGGCGGCACGGACAAGCCGGAGGGTGTGCACCAGCACACGATCCTGCATCTGGTCGGCGACATGGTCGATCTGGTGCGGGCCTTGGGCCATGAGACCTGTGTCGTGGTCGGACATGACTGGGGCGCGCCGGTGGCCTGGCACTGCGCCCTGATGCGGCCTGACATGTTCCGCGCAGTGGCCGGGCTGAGCGTGCCGTTCCAGCCGCGCCGTCCGGGCGGCCCCCCGATCCCGGCGATGAAGGCGATCACCAAACGGGCGGGACTGGGCGACCTCTACATCGTCCGCTTTCAGGACGCGGATGCTCATCAGCCGCTGGAGGCCGATCCGGGGACCGCGCTGCGCAAGATGTTCTGGGCCTATGACGGCGCGACGGACGCCGGGGATCGCCACACCGGCTTTCTGCAACCGGGCGTGAGCATGATCGACAGTATCGCGGACGAGGCCAGGCTGCCGCCGTGGATGTCCGAGGCGCATTTCGCAGACTATGTCGCGGCCTTCTCTGCCAGCGGATTCGCGGGGCCGCTCAATTGGTACCGGGCGCTGGACCTGAACTGGTCGCTGACGGCCTGGCTGCAGGACCGACGTATCACCGTGCCGTCGCTGTTCATCGTCGGGCAGAATGATCCGGTGCGCCATTATGCCGGACCGGCGGAAGCCGCGCTCAAGGACTGGCTGACGGACCTGCGGGGCCAGCACGAGATTGCGGGCGCCGGCCACTGGATTCAGCAGGAGCGGCCCGACACGGTCAATCGCCTGCTACTGGAGTTTCTGGCCCCGCTCCGGGGCCCGATCAGCTAGACCGGATGGCTCGGACCCGGCTTTTCCGAGGTTTCGGAGATGGACGGTGTGTCGGGCAGGGGGATGAATTCGTGGTCGTCGTCTTTCGGCAGGCTCATGCGTCCGGCCTGCCAGTCAGCCTTGGCCTGATCGAGACGGGCCTGGCTTGAAGCCACGAAATTCCACCAGATCAGCCGCTGACCGACGGGTTCGCCGCCCATGACCATGACGGTCGAGGCGCGAATGGCCTTGATGGTCGGCTCGGCATTGGGCTCCAGCACCACCAGCTGGCCTTCGCCAAAGGTGCGGTCGCCGACCTCGATCTCGCCCCGGACGATGTAGAGGGCGCGTTCGCTCATGCCGCCGGCGCCCTTGCCAGGGGGCGGGGCGGTGCGCACACCCTCGGCCAGTTCCCAATGCACATAGAAGAGCGGCGACGACACCGGCACGGCGGCCCTGGCACCATAGGCCTCGCCCGCGACCAGCCGGGCGTAGAGACCGCCGTTGTCGTAGGTCGGCTGGTCGTCCTCGCCGTGGTGGTAGAAGGCGGGGTCGGTCTCTTCCAGCTCGTCAGGCAGGGCGATCCAGGCCTGCATGCCGTGCATGGGACCGCCGGTCGAGCGCTTCAGCGGGTCGGTGCGCTCGGAATGGACGATGCCCTTGCCGGCCGTCATCCAGTTGACCTCGCCCGGGCGAATGGGCTGGCTGTAGCCCAGGTTGTCGCGGTGGTGGATCTCGCCCTCGAACAGATAGGTCAGGGTCGACAGACCGATATGGGGGTGAGGCCGGACATTGACGCCCTCGGCCCCGGGCGCGAATTCGGCCGGGCCCATATGGTCCAGAAAGATAAAGGGGCCTACCATCCGGCGCGCATGGAAGGGCAGGATGCGGCCCACCTCGAACCCGCCGAGGTCCTTCTTGCGGGCCTCAATCACCATTTCGATCATTGGTCACTCCCCTGGTCCGAGCACAAAACCAACACCAGTTTGGGTTCCGGCACCAGCCCTGTGACAGACAGTTCAGTTCACATGCGGGCTGACGATGCCGAGCGGCAGGGCGGTGACGTTCTTGACCCCGCGGGTGACGATGTGGCTTTCGCAGTCCGAGACGATGCCCAGAGCCAGCAGCTTCTCGCGCAGGAATTTGTCGAAGGCATGCATGTCGGAGGTGACGATCCGCAACACATAGTCCTCGCGGCCGGTGATGGTCGCGCACTGCACGACTTCGGGCCAGTCGCTGACAGCGGCCTCGAAGATTTCCAGATTCTGGGTCGACGGCAGGTTCAGCTTGACGATGGCATAGACCTCGAAGTCGAGGCCCAGCTTTTCCGCATCCAGCAGGGTGACCCGCTTGCGGATATAGCCGGTATCCTCCAGTCTCTTGATGCGCCGCCAGCAGGGCGAGGCCGACAGGCCCACCTTTTCGGCCACGTCGGCGACCGAAAGCCCGGCATCGTGTTGCAGGATGTCGAGGATGCGGGCGTCGATCGCGTCCAGTTCTTCTGCCAATGCATTTCTCCCGATGTAATTTCGACGCAATAAAATACCTTGATTAGGGGGAATGCAAGGTCGGATTTGAGCGAGCAATGGACGGTTCGCCGTGCTAGATCGCAGGTGAGGAAACGCTGACGGATCAACGGACGGCAAAGATGACGAAAAAGAATGCCCAGCCCCTGTCGCTGCGGGTACCCGAGCCTTCGGGTCGTCCGGGCGACACCCCGGATTTCAGCCATCTGAAACTGGACGCACCAGGCGCCGTGGCGCGCCCGGATGCGTTGGCCGATCCGCATGAGATGCGCGATCTGGCTTTTCGGCTGGTGCGGGTGCTGGACGATGAAGGCAAGGCCGTCGGCCCGTGGGATCCGAAGCTCGACCCCGAGACCCTGCGTAATGGGCTGAAGGCCATGATCCTGACGCGCGCCTTCGACGACCGGATGCACCGCGCCCATCGTCAGGGCAAGACCAGCTTTTACATGAAGTGCACGGGCGAGGAGGCGATTGCCGTGGCCCAGGGCATGATCCTGCCGCGCGAGGACATGGGCTTTCCGACCTACCGCCAGCAGGGCCTGTTGATCGCGCGGGGCTATCCGCTGGTCGACATGATGAACCAGATCTATTCGAACGCTTCGGACCCCATCAAGGGCCGCCAGCTGCCGATTATGTACTCCAGCCGCGACTACGGCTTTTTCACCATCTCGGGCAACCTGGGCACCCAGGTACCGCAGGCCGTCGGCTGGGCCATGGCCTCGGCCTACAAGGGCGACGACAAGCTGGCGATCAGCTGGATCGGCGATGGCGCGACGGCCGAGGGCGACTTCCACAACGCCCTGACGTTTGCCGCTGTTTACCGCGCGCCGGTGATCCTCAACATCGTCAACAACCAGTGGGCCATCAGCTCCTTCCAGGGCATTGCCGGGGGGCTG
>CAYNDG010000192.1:0-3853 GCA_964395805.1 uncultured Brevundimonas sp. | reverse complement strand
AGCCGGGGCAGGGTGTCGGCGTTCAGCTCGATCCGCCAGCCGCCGGCCGGGTCGGGCCGCACCAGCACATCGGGGATCACCGTCTGGGCCGGTTCGCCGCCAAAGCCCGCGCCCGGGCGGGGCGTCAGGGCCTTCAGTTCGGCGATCATTTCCGACAGGTCCTCGGCATCGACGCCGCAGGCGCTGCGCAGGGCCGACAGATTGTGCCGCGCCAGCAGCTCCAGATTGTCCAGCAGTGCCGCCATGGCCGGGTCGAACCGGTTCCGCTCGACCAGCTGCAACTTCAGGCATTCGGGCACCGAGCGCGCCATGATGCCGGTCGGCTCGAACCCGTGACAGACGGCCAGCACGGCCTCGACCCGATCGATGCCGCAGCCCAGCCGGTCGGCCACCTCGGCCAGATCGCCGCGCAGGTATCCATGGTCATCGACCATGTCGATCAGCGCCAGCCCGATGGCCCGGTCGGCGGCATTCAGCGGCGTGCCCGACAGCTGGGCCTGCAGATGCTCCCACAGGGTCAGCTCGCGGCTGTCGGCCCGCTCCAGACCCTCGCCCTCGGGGGCGGGGCCACCCTTGCCCGTGCGCGACCAGTCCGACAGGCCGGGCTGGGCGTCATCGCCGCCGCCGCCCTCGGTCGCCCGCTCGCCCGGGCTGGCGTCATAGACATCGTCGGCACGGGTATCCATGGCCTGTTCGGCCGCGTCGGGGCGTGCCTCGTCAAAGCTCAGCTCGGCATGGGGATCGTTCGGGATATCGGCCGAGGCTTCACCCACCGCCTCACCGGGGATGTCGGCGTCCTCATCGCGCTTCAGCAGCGGATTGCGTTCCAGTTCGGCCTCGACAAAGGCCTCCAGCTCCTGGTTCGACAGTTGCAACAGCTTGATCGCCTGCTGCAGCTGGGGCGTGATCACCAGCCCCTGGCCCTGCCTGATCTCCAGTCTCTGACCGATCACCGCAACCGTCCCCACCGAACCCCGTTCGGACACCGTGGCCCGAAACTTGCTGGAGGCATCATGTCGCCGTCGAGGTTAACGGAGCGCGAAGACGCGGCTGTCGACGGGAGGGGATGAACCGATCCTCGGGTCAAGCCCGAGGATGACGGCATTCAGGGATCTGGCGACAGGTCGGCTACCGTTTGGCACTATCCGTCCCACCTTCGTCATCCTCGGGCTTGACCCGAGGATCGGTCCGGGCAGGCGGCGTCCGCTCAGGGCTCCTCAATCTCACCCCGCGCGAGCCGCGCAAGAAAGTGCTCCACACTGCCCTCCGCCGGCGCTTCCAATGGCGCCCTCGGGTCCGGCGCCTCGCCGCACAGCCAGGGGTACAGATCAGCCCAGTCCGGGTTTCGCTTTTCGATCAGGTCGACCTTCCACGGACGGTTCCAGCTCTTGAGCGCCTTCTCCCGGCGAATGGCTTCGGTCACCAGTTCATGCTGTTCGAACCAGACCAGCACGCTGCATCCGTAGCGGCTGGTAAACCCTTTCTGCCGGCCGTGCCGATGGTCGCTCGCTCGCTTCAGCAGGTCTGACGTCATGCCGACATACAGGGTGCCAAACGGCCGGTTCGCCTGAATATAGGTGGCGATGAACGGGCGGTGGTCGGTCACCATGGCCAAGGTTGGGGATGAACCGATCCTCGGGTCAAGCCCGAGGATGACGAATGCTTTTATGGCACCGCGACACTTCCACCCGTCATCCTCGGACTTGGTCCGAGGATCGGTCCGGGCAGACCCGAACCCCTACCCGTACATATCGCCCAGGTACACCCGGCGGACGTCGGGGTTGGCGACGATTTCGGCGGCGGTGCCTTCGAACAGCAGCTCACCCCCGGCGATGATCGCGGCCCGGTCGATGATGTCCAGGGTCTCGCGGACATTGTGGTCGGTGATCAGCACGCCGATTCCCCGGTCGGCCAGATAGCGGATCACATGCCGGATGTCGGCGATGGCCAGGGGGTCGATGCCGGCAAAGGGTTCGTCCAGCAGCATGAAGGCCGGGTCGCCCGCCAGCGCCCGGGCGATTTCCACCCGCCGCCGCTCGCCGCCCGACAGGGCCAGGGCCGGGGCATGCTTCAGGTGGCTGACGCTCAGCTCCTCCAGCAGGCGGTCGGTTTCCTCGCGGATGGCGGCCTCGCCGGTCTTGTGCAGTTCGACCACGGCGCGGACATTTTCCTCGACCGTCATGCCGCGAAAGATCGAGGCTTCCTGTGCCAGATAGCCCAGACCCATGCGTGCCCGCTGGTACATGGGCTGGTGGGTGATGTCCTCGCCGTCGATCGTGATGCTGCCGCTGTCCGGCGGGATCAGGCCGGTGATCATGTAGAAGCAGGTGGTCTTGCCCGCCCCGTTCGGCCCCAGCAGGCCGGCGACCTCGCCCCGGTGGACGGTCAGCGACACATCGCGGACCACCTGCCGCTTGCCGAACGACCGCGCCAGATGTCGCGCCTTCAGGCCGCGGTCGGGCTCCGGTGCCCCGGGCACAGCGACTTTCGCGGCCGTCTTTGGCCGTTCATCCAGATTGAGCGCGGACAGTTCCTTGCGGGCCACCGGGGATCAGTTGCCCTGGCCCGGGGTGCCGTTCGGATAGAAGACCCCCTGCACGCGGTTGCCGGCGGGGGTGGGGGCTCCTTCCATCCGCGCGCTCTCGGTACGGACGTTGTAGACCAGCCGGCTGCCGGTCATGACGTTGCGGCCCTGGGTCACGATCACATTGCCGGTCAGCACCACCTCGGCGCTGGAAAGATTATAGACCGCCCGGTCACCGCGCAGGGTCTGGGTCGGGGTGACGAAATAGACCTCGCCCGTTGCCTCGACCCGCGTCAGGTTCGAATTGTCATTGGTAAAGGCCTCGATCCGGCCCGCCCGCAGGCGGTTGTCGCCCTGCAGAATCTCGGCATCGCCCACCAGCGAGAAGCCGTTCGGCGTATAGCTGAAGGTGTTGCCGCCATACATGACGGGCGCGTCGGCCGGGTCCTGCGATGCGCCGGTCCCGGGCAGGGCCAGGCTGAGCGCCAGCGCCACTGCGGCGGTCAGGGAAATCTTGCTGGAACGGGTCATGGTCGACCTTATCTCCGGGATGATGCGGGATTGATGGTGCCCCGCACCTTGTTTTCGCCAGTGCCGTGAAACTCGACGCTCCCGCCCTGGTCGCGGATGACATAGGACGAAGCGCTCAAGGTGCCAAGCGGCCCGCTGCCGCGCACGCCCTTGTCGCCGGTCACCACGCCGGTGCGCGTATCGACCACGGCTTCGGGGGTCGTCAGCACAAAGCCCGACCCGCCGTCCGAAATCCGCACATTGGGTCCGATGATCACCCGGCGCGCGGCCTCGTCATAGGTGCCGCCATCCGCCGTCATTTCGGTGACCCTGGCCCCGCCGAGATTCAGTCTCAGCACCGGCCCGACCAGGCGCAGATGGCCCGTTTCCGGCACCCGCACCACGCCCTTGGCCCCGATCACGAATGAGCGGCCCTGATCGTCCTGTCCGTAGTAGAGGGCGTTATCCAGCGCCACATCGCTGCGTTGCTCTGCCCGGCGCTCGGCGTCCGAAATGGCCGAGCGCAGGCCGATCCAGGCGACCGTCCCCCCGGCCAGCAGCAGGATCACGACCGGCAGCACCCGCCGGAACAGCTTCACCCGCCGCGAATGCGCGCGCCAGTGGCGGGCCTTGTCGGCCGTCGCGGGCGTCGGATCCTCGGGCAGGGGGGGCGTGTCGGTCATCAGCTGTGGGCGAAGATGTCGGTGTCTTCCCAGCCGTCCAGGTCCAGCCGGGCCCGCACGGGCAGGAAGTCAAACAGTTGCGCCGCCAGCCCCGTCCGGCCCTCGCGCGCCAGCATGGCGTCCAGCCGCTCGCGCC
>CAYNDG010000191.1:0-3868 GCA_964395805.1 uncultured Brevundimonas sp. | reverse complement strand
GAGGTGGATCGGATGCGAAGCAGCCGAGACGGAGGGGATCTTGAGGCCGGAGCGCGCGGTGAAGAACCCCTCCACCACTTCGTGGTCCCCCTCCCCATCAAGATGGGGAGGAGACGATGCTGCGGGCGCGACCCCGCTGTGTCCTCTGTGAAACCGCCGTGGTCGCTGTGATGAACCCTGCTTTGCTGAGTAGTCGTTCGTCGTCGATGCGGCCCAAAGAAAAAGGGCCGGCGCGTGAGCACCGGCCCTTCAAGGCTTGGGGCGGAAACCGCCTAGCAGCGGGTGGTCAGGCTGATCGAGCCGGTGATGCCCAGGTCATAGCCGTTGGCCACGACGCGGTTTCCGAGCTCCTGGTACTCGAGGTAGCTCTCGTCCAGCAGGTTCCGGAGTTCGATGCCAAGACCCATGTCGCGTCCACCCCACGTGAAGTCCTTGCGGTAGACGAAGTCCAGCATGACGCCGGGCTCCTGGATCAGGTCGGGCTCACCCGGACGACCGCGGGCCGAGCTGCGCTCGGACACCCAGGTCACCAGAATGGTGGCCTGCGAGCGGGCCATATCGTCTTCCCAGCCGAACTGCAGGTTGGCCAGGTGTTCGGACTGGCCCTGCATGCGGCTGCCGTCGATGATGTAGTCCGAGGCGGGACGCGGGGCCCCTCCGGCCGACAGCGGGTAGACGACATCGCCGGCTTCCACCGTCACTTCGGAGTCGGTGTAGGTGTAGTTGGCCTGCACCAGCCAGCGCTTGTTGGCCACGAAGTCCCAGCTGTGGTCGGGCATCTCCCAGTACTTCTTGCCCTCGAGCTCCAGGCCCATCAGCGTTGCGCCAGGCGCGTTGAGATAGGTTTGCTGGATGGTGGCGCCCTGTTCGTTGACCGCCGACTCGATGGGATTCTTGATGTCCTTGTAGAAGACACCCGCCGTCACATACTGGCCGCGCGCGAAATACCACTCGACGCGGGCGTCCAGGTTCACCAGCTCGGTATCCACCAGATAGGGGTTACCGAAGAACAGGCGGTCGCTGTCCGGGTCCTGGTACTGCTGGGGGGACAGTTCGCGGAACTGGGGGCGACCGATGGTCTTGGACGCGCCCAGGCGCAGCTGCATGTCTTCGGCAAAGTTCCAGGTCAGGGTCGCCGACGGCAGCCAGTAGGTGTTTTCCAGCCGGGTCGGCTGGAACAGCAGGGCCCCGCCGAACAGATCGTAGGGCGCGACGAACTGGTCGGCGTCCTCATAGCGGACCCCGGCCGAAATGCTGACCAGCGGGATGATTTCCGCTTCGACCTGGAGGTAGGCGGCCTGGGTTTCCAGACCGGCTTCATAGGCGGCCGCACCCCCGGCAGGGGTGATTTCCTGAAGAACCAGCAGGTTCGGCCCGATGTTGAAGTCCGAGAACAGATAGTCGACGCGGCTGTCCTGTACGTCCAGCGGCAGGCCGTTGGGCGCATAGAAGCGGAAGTCGCGGCGTTCGGCGCTGCGGGTGTTGTCGCTGTAGGCGATACCGCCGCGGACGGTCAGGTCGCGGTAGTCCGACAGGGCCGTGGTCCAGGCGAAGTCCACGCCGCCGCTGGTGATCTCATCTTCCAGCTCGGAGAAGCTGGTCGAGTTGCGCTCCTGGGAGGTGTCGTGGGTGAAGACGCCATTGCCCTGATCGCGGTAGCGAATGAACTTCTCGTACGGGGCGTCACGGGTCGTCTGCGCGTAAGCAGCGCGCCAGGAGATTTCGAGGTCGCCTTCCATGAAATCGTGCACACCCGCCAGCTGAGAGCTGAACAACGTGCGCTCGAACCACTCCGTGTAATCGTCACGGACATCGGCGCCGAACAGGAAATCCTCACCCTGGCGGGTCCGGGCTTCCTTGGTGGTGCGACGGACGTAGAGGTTCGTCCACTTCAGCGTGTTGACGTCGTTCTCCCAGCTCAGGCCGCCGAGCAGGTTGATACCGATGTCGTTGCGGGTCGCCCGGACCTGGTAATCCGTCTGGGTGACCAGTTGATCGATATCGATCCGGCCTTCCTGCTGGATGCCTTCACGCGTACGCCATTTGTTGTCATAGGAGCCGACAAAGATCACCCCGAGGTCGCCATTGCCGACCATCCACGAGCGACCGCCCGTGACGCCGAAGCTGAAATCGGGCTGCATATAGTCCTGGGTCTGCAGCAGGTTCAGCGGGGCGTTGACGAAGTCGCGGCCGATGGCCTGGACCTCGGCGTTGGTGAAGTTGGCGCCGACGTCAATGCGGTTGCCGGTAGCGATGGCATCCCGCAGCAGGCCGGGCATATCGCGGGTACCGTCGTCAAAGCCGGTGAAGTCGGTGCGCGAGCCGTAATAGATCAGACCTTCGCGTCCCGTCACCTCGGTGTTGCCACCGATGCTGGCCGTGAGCGTCAGGAACGGGTCACGCGGGGCGGAAATGGTCTGCAGGTCGATGACCCCGCCACCGAATTCGCCGGAATAGTTGGCCGAGTAGGTCTTCTGGACCGTCACGCTCTCCAGCACGGAGGCGGGGAACAGGTCCAGCGGCACCACGCGTTGCAGCGGCTCGGGGCTGGGCAGGGGCGAGCCGTTCAGCATGGCCGAGGAATAGCGCTCGCCCAGACCACGCACATAGATGAAGCGGCCTTCGACGACCGACAGGCCGGTCACCCGCGTCAGGGCTGCGGCGGCGTCGCCGTCACCCGTACGCTCAAGGTCTTCCCGCGTCACGAAGGCGGCTACCTCGGAGGTCTCGCGCAGGGGCTCAGGAATGTAGCGGCCCAGAACGACGATCTCGTCGACCTGGGTTTCGGGAAGCGGGTCCTGGGCACCGGCCTGGGCCGGGACCGGATCCTGCTGTTGGGCCAGGGCCACGCCAGGCGCGATCAGCGCCGTGCTGGCGAGCAACAGGCCGCTCAGTGTCAGGGAAAGCGTCTTCATGATCAGCGCCTCGAACAGAAATTATCGGGAAACGACGAATCGGGGCGACGGCGCGATAGCCGCCGCCCCGACAGGCGCAGGTATCAGCAGGTCGAACCGGCCGAGATGCCGCAGGTCCAGCCGGCGTACCAGGTGTCGCTCGAGTCACGGACGGCGCCGATGTAGGTCGTGTTCGTGAAGAACGGATCCAGACCGGCGACCGGGGTGGCCGGGCGGGCGGCCTCATTGGCGCCGTTGATCACGCCGTTGAGGGTCGAGGTGCCCGAGGCATTGTTGGCGCCGGTGCCAAAGATGGCGGCCGTGGCCGCGTCCTGGTTGCTGTCAACCCGGTACAGGGTCGAGCAGCTCATGAAGACCGAGTTGAAGGTCGGTCCGTTGGCCACGGTCGCCGCGTCGTCGATGTCGAAGCAGGTGCCCGAGGGCTTGGCGATCACCGAGTTGTACAGCTGCAGGGCGTGACCGGTGTTCAGCAGAACGGCGTCACCGCCGGCGCCGTCGCTGCGGCCGATGAGCGTCATGTTCGAGACGATCGGGCGAGTGAACAGGGCCTGGTTACCAGCCGAGCTCGACTCCAGGCCACGGTCGCCACGCGCGGCGGCCTGACGGATGATCATGAACTGGGTGTTGCCGCGATAGCCGGTGTCGGTGTCGAAGCTGTCGTCGTCGTTCCCGGTCAGCACGATATACTTCATGTTGACGGTGCCGCCGAAGGGCTCGATGCCATCGTCCGAGCTGTTGTGCACCTGGACGTATTCAATGGTGGTGCCGTTGCCGACGCCGCCCAGGGTGATGCCGTTCAGCTCGTTGTTGGGCAGGATCTGGAAGCCCGAGTGCATCAGGCGGAAGTAGCGCAGACGGCCCGAGTTGTCGGCGATGGTGTTGCCGCCGTAGAAGGCGCTGGTGCCTTCGACCTGGGCTTCACAGGCGATGTTCGGCGGGGTCACGCCGGCCGG
>CAYNDG010000190.1:0-3892 GCA_964395805.1 uncultured Brevundimonas sp. | reverse complement strand
TCCTGCTGGTCGCCAATGAGGTGCTGGACTGCCTGCCCGCCCGCCAGTTCGAGCGCACACCCGAAGGCTGGGCCGAGCGGATGGTGGGACTGGATGCCGACGGCGAGCTCGCCTTTCGGCTGGGACCGGTCGGCCCGGGCTTCTCGCCGCCCGCCCATGACGTTTCGCCCGGTCAGGTCGTGGAACAGTCCGCAGCCCAGCGCGCCTTTGCTGGCGCCGTCGCCGACCTGCTGAAGCACCACACGGGTGCCGCCCTCTTGATCGACTATGGCCGCGACACTCCGGGCGCCGGCGACACGCTTCAGGCCCTGTCCCGGCATGAAAAGGTCGATCCGCTGGCCACCCCCGGTCAGGCCGACCTGACCCAGTGGGCCGACTTCCCGGCGGTGCTCGCGGCCGCCCAGGCTGGCGGCGTCTCGACCGCCCCCCTGCTCACCCAAGGCGAGTTCCTGACCCGGCTGGGCCTTCACATCCGCGCCGACCGGCTGAAGGCCAGCCAGCCCGAGGCCGCCGACCTGATCGACCGTCAGGTCCAGCGCCTGACCGCCCCCGACCAGATGGGCACCCTGTTCAAGGTCGCGGCCCTGTATGCCCCGGATACCCTGACCCTGCCCGCCTTCGAGGTTGCCCCATGACCGACCTGCCTACGCCGATCACCCATCCGCTGCTGGACATCCCGGGCATTCGCCATGGCTTTTTCACGCGGGAGGGCGGCGTCTCGACCGGGATCTATGCGGGGCTGAACACCGGCGTCGGCTCGAACGATGATCCCGAGGCGGTCCGCGAAAACCGCGCCCGCGTCGCCGCCGCCATGGGCGGCACACCCGACGACTTCGCCGCCTGCTACCAGATCCACTCCGACATCGTGCACATGACCGATCAGCCGTTCGGCGACGAGCGGCCCGAGGGCGACGCGGTGATCGCCGTCGAGGAGCCGGGCATCCTGTGCGCCGTGCTGACCGCCGACTGCGCGCCCATCCTGATCGCCAACCCCCGCGCCGGTCTGGTCGCAGCGGTCCACGCGGGCTGGAAGGGCGCTGTCGGCGGCGTCATCGAGGCCACCCTTCGCGCAATGAAGGAGGGCGGGGCCGAGCACGACCAGACCATCGCCGTCGTCGGCCCGACCATCGCCCAGGCCTCCTATGAGGTCGACGAGGCCTTCGAGGAACGGTTCCTGCGCCAGTCACCCGGCTCAGGCCAGTTCTTCGTCATGGGCAAACAGCCCGACCGGCGTCAGTTCGACCTGCCGGGGTTCGTGATGTGGAGGCTGGAGCGCGCGGGCGTCGGCCAGATCGCCTGGACCGGCCACGACACCCTGCCCGACCCCGACCGCTTCTATTCCAACCGCCGCGCCCACCTGAGCGGCGAGCCCGACTTCGGCCGGATGATGAGCGTGATTACGCTGGAGTAGGCCTCAGCCCGCCATCGCCAGGTCGGGCGTGCGGACCACTTCGCGCCAGGCATCCGGGCGGGCCAGCAGTGCGCGGACCAGCATATTGTTGACCGCGTGGCCAGCCTTGTAGCCTTCATAGCGGCCCAGCAGCGGGCCACCCAGCACGTAGAGGTCGCCGATCGCGTCCAGCGCCTTGTGCTTGACGAACTCGCGCTCCATGCGCAGGCCGCCGGTGTTCAGGATCTGGTCGCCGTCGATGACGACCGCATTCTCAAGGCTGCCGCCGCGGGCCAGACCGGCGCGACGCAGGGCCTCGACCTCATGGGCAAAGCCAAAGGTGCGGGCGGCCATGATGTCGCTGCGGAAGGTCGCCTCATCGACAACGAAATCCACGACCTGATTGCCGATCACCGGCGTGTCGAAGTCGATCTCGAACCGCATTTCATAGCGGTCGCAGGGCAGCAGGCGCGCGTGCTTGTCACCCTCGGTCACCTCGATGGGCGCCAGGATCTCGATATAGCGCAGCGGCGCCGCCTGATTGCGGAAGCCGGCCCGGTCCAGCAGCTGCACGAACGGCAGGGCCGACCCGTCCAGGATCGGCAGCTCCGGCCCATCCACCTCGACCACGGCATTGGAAATGCCCAGCGCGCAGAAGGCCGCCATCAGGTGCTCGATGGTGGACAGGCGCACGCCCGCGCCATTCTCGATCATGGTGTTGAGGCGGGCCTCGACCACGGCCTCGCCCGACACCGGAATACGGTTGTCGCGGTCGGTGACATCCGTGCGGACGAAGACGATGCCGGTCCCCGTGGGCGCCGGGCGCACGGCCAGACGCACGCGCTGGCCCGTGTGCACGCCGACGCCGGCGATGATCGCCGGGGCGCGCAGGGTCTGTTCCAGATGATCGGCTTTGACCGGGATCACGAAACGTCCACACAGAGGCCGGGCGGAATTGCCCGACGACACCTCTAGGGTCTGGTTGACGAGACGAAAACCAAAGTCAGGTTTCGGATTGTTTCGATGCGGTTACGAACGCCCGGATCACGGAACGTTCGCAGCCAGGCATCCGTCAGGGCATCAGTTGGCCAGACGCCTCAGAAACGAGGGGATTTCCAACTCATCTTCCTCGGCGGAGGTTTCCGGCTCGGGCGACTTCAGGGCCTGACTGCCCGACAGACGCATGGACCGCGGCTCATGCCGGGCCTCCGGTGCATAGGGGGCGGGTTCCGGCGCGCGTTTGCGGCCGAACAGGCTCCAGCCCGACTTGCGATGGTGATCACGGTCGTCCCACTCGGGCTCGGGTTCCGGCTGGCGTTCGGCCCGCGCAGGCTCGCGGGCCGGCTCCATATAGAGGTCGCCCTGAACGGGGCGCGTCGCGGCGCGAGGCGTACGGTCGGCTTCATACTCCTCGACCCACGGGTCGACGATGGGTTCGAGCGTGCGCGGCTCCTCGGCCTTCATGACCGGCTCCGGAGCCTGCGGTTGCGGGGCCATGCGGGGCTCGGGCGCGCGGATCGTCGGCTCGAAGGTCGGGGTCACCGGGGCCGGTTCTGCCGAGCGGATGACCGGCTCGGGCTGACGGACCGGTTCGCGCACGGGGGCGGCCGGACGGGTCGGTGCAACAGGGCGCGACAGGGTCGAAGGCGGGGTCTGGGCCATGACGCCCTCATCCATGCCGGTGGCGACCACGGAGACGCGGATCTTGCCGTCCAGAGCCGGATCGAAAGCGGCACCGAAGATGATGTTAGCGTCGGGGTCGACCTCGGCCGAGATCGCATTGGCGGCCTCATCGACCTCCAGCAGGGTCATGTCCATGCCGCCTGTGATGTTGACCAGCACGGCCTTCGCGCCCTTCAGGCTGGTTTCATCCAGCAGCGGGTTGGCGATGGCGTTCTGGGCCGCCATCAGGGCGCGATCGTCGCCCTGGGCCTCGCCCGTGCCCATCATGGCCTTGCCCATTTCGGACATGACCGCGCGCACGTCGGCATTGATCAGGCCCGGCAGGATCATCAGGTCGGTGATCGAGCGCACACCCGAGTGCAGCACCTGGTCGGCCATGCCAAAGGCATCGGCAAAGGTCGTGCGCTCATTGGCGACGCGGAACAGGTTCTGGTTCGGAATGACGATCAGGGTGTCGACATAGCGTTGCAGCTCGGCAATGCCGGCCTCGGCCAGACGCATGCGGTGACGGCCCTCGAAGGTGAAGGGCTTGGTCACCACACCGACGGTCAGGATGCCGCGGTCGCGCGCGCATTTGGCGATGACCGGCGCGGCCCCGGTGCCCGTGCCCCCGCCCATGCCGGCGGTGATGAACACCATATGCGCCCCCTCGAGGTGGGTGGCGATCTCGTCGGCGGATTCCTCGGCGGCATTCATGCCGACTTCGGGGTGGGCGCCCGCGCCCAGGCCCTGGGTGATGGTCTCGCCCAGCTGGATGCGGCGGTCGGTCTTGGCGAAGCCGAGGTGCTGCGCGTCGGTGTTGGCCACGACGAACTCGAC
>CAYNDG010000189.1:0-3912 GCA_964395805.1 uncultured Brevundimonas sp. | reverse complement strand
CCTGCGTCACCGCCTATCCTGCGCCACCATGTCCGCGACCCCGCCCTCAACGGCCCTGCCCGGCCAGACCGGTCCCCTCCGCCATCTGGCGATCGTGCGGGCGCTGATGCTGCGCGAGCTGATCACCCGCTACGGCCGCGAGGGGCTGGGGTTTCTGTGGGTGATCGGCGAGCCCCTGGTCTTCTGCCTCGGCGTGGTGCTGATGTGGAACCTGATCCGGCCCGAATACGAGCACGGCATCCGCCTCGGCCCTATGGTCATGACCGGCTATATGGCCCTGCTGCTGCTCCGCCATCAGATCAGTTTCAGCCTGTCGGCCCTGCAGGCCAACACCGGCCTGCTGCATCACCGGGCGATCGCGGTCCTGCACATCTATGCCGCCCGGAACGCGCTCGAATTCCTCGGAACGACCGCCGCCTTCCTGGTCGTCTATCTGCTGCTGGGCTTTCTGGGCGAGGTTTCGCTGCCGCACGACTGGGGCCTGGTGTTCGGGGGCTGGCTGCTGCTGGCCCTTCTCGGCCTCGGCCTCGCCCTGATCTTCAGTGCCCTGGCCCAGCGGTTCGCCTTCATGGAGCGGATCGTGCCGCTGCTGACCTATGCCCTGATCCCGATGTCGGGGGCCTTCTTCATGGCGTCATGGGTGCCGCCCGCCTGGCGCGACGCCTATCTGCTGATCCCCCTCCCCCACGCGGTCGAGATGATCCGGGCCGGGGTCTTCGGCCCCTTTGTCGAGACCCACTACGATGGCCTCTATGCCCTCTGCTGGGGCCTCGCCCTCACCCTGCTGGGACTCCTTCTGATCGCCGGGGCCCGCGACCGGATCGAGGCCGAGTGATCCCGGCCGCGCGAACCGATAGCCTGTTGCGCCGTCACGGGTTATCAGTCGCGTCATGACCGATCCCGTGCCGGACTCCCCCCGTGACCGCCTGTCGTTCCGGCAGGGCCCCCGCCTGCCCGCCCTGCCCCGCGGGGCCCCGTCCTGGCCCTTCCTGATCTGCGTCATCCTGCCGACCCTGCTGGCCGCCTTCTACTTCCTCCTGATCGCCTCGCCCCGCTATGTGTCCGAGGCGCGCTTCATCGTCCGCCAGGCCGGCCAGACCCAGCCCGATGCCCTCGGCCTGACCCTGCAGGGCGTCGGCCTCAGCGCGACCCAGACGGATGCCTTCGCCGTCCATGACTATATGCGGTCGCGCGATGCGGTGGCCGAGCTCGACCGGTCGCTGGACCTGTCGCGCCTGCTGGGCCCGCCGGGCGCCGACATCTTCTCGCGCTGGCCGCGTCCCTGGGAAAGCCGCAGCCGCGAGGGCCTGCACAGAGGTTATCAGCGCTTCGTCACCGTCGGCTATGATGCCACCACCGGCATCAGCATCCTGCGCGTCGAGGCCTATCGGCCCGAGGACGCCAAACGTCTGGCCGAGGCCCTGCTGACCGGCGGCGAGGGGCTGGTCAACCGGCTGAACGCCCGTTCGGTCGCCGATGCGGTGACCCAGGCCGAAACCTCACGCGACGAGGCGCGCGCGCGGCTCAGCGACGCCCAGGCCCGGCTGGTCGCCTTCCGCAACCGCGAGCGCTTCATCGACCCCTCCATGGTGGCCGCCGAGGGCGCCGGCCTGATCGGCGAACTGTCGGCCACCCTTGCCGGCCTGCGCGCCGAACGGGCCCAGCTGGCCGCCGAGGCCCCGCAAAGTCCGCAACTGCCCAGCCTCGACAACCGCATTGCCGCCTATGAGCGCCAGATATCCGCCGAGCGTTCGAAGCTGGCCGGGGCCGCCACCTCCCTCGTGCCCGCCGTCAGCGCCTATGAGGATCTGGTGCGCGAGCGCGAACTGGCCGACCGCCAGCTGTCCGAAGCCACCGCTGCCCTGCTGGCGGCCGAGCGCGACGCCCGCCGTCAGGCCCTCTATCTGCAGCGGGTGGTCAATCCGGGGCTGGCCGACGAGGCGACCCGGCCCCGCCGCTGGCTGTCGGTGCTGATCGTCCTGATCGGCAGCCTGCTGCTGTATGGCGTCGGCTGGCTGCTGTGGTCGGGCCTGCGCGAGCACCGGCAGCAGGGATGACGGACGGGATCGCCCCATCTCCTGACGCGGCCCTGGCCGGCCCGGGGCTTGTCGTGACCGGGCTGGCCAAGGCATGGGCCCGCGGTCGCGCCCCGGTTTTTTGCGAGGTCGACTTTTCCCTGTCGCGCACCGGCCGGCTGGCCCTGCTGGGCCGCAACGGCCAGGGCAAGTCGACCCTGATCAAGGTGCTGGGCGGGGTGCTGCGTCCCACCGCCGGCCGGATCGGCTGGCGCATGGCAGCCTCCTGGCCGATCGGCTTCGGCGGCGGCTTTCAGGGCAGTCTGTCGGGCCTCGACAACATCCGCTTCCTCGCCCGTCTGTACGAGCGCGACTTCGACCATCTGCTGGCCCGCGTCGATGACTTCGCCGAGCTGGGCCAGGCCCTGAAACAGCCGGTCAAACACTATTCCTCGGGTATGCGGGCGCGGCTGGCGTTCGGCCTGTCGCTGGCCATCGAGTTCGACTGCTATCTGATCGACGAGGTAGTGGCCGTCGGCGATGCCCGCTTTCAGGAAAAATGCCGCGAGGAACTGTTCGCGCGGCGCGCCGACCGCGCCTTCATCATGGCCTCGCACGACACCCATCTGGTCGAGCGCGAGTGCGACCGCGCCCTGATCCTCGAGGGCGGGCGGGCGCGTCTCTACGACAATGTCCACGAGGCCGTCGAGGCCTACACCTTCCTGAGGGCGGCCTGAGGCCCCCGGCTCAGCGCCGTGACAGCCACAACATCCAGTCTTCCGGCTGGTCCTTGTCCAGCAGGGCGGCGCGGGTTACCGGCACCAGCTCGCTGTCATGGGTCACGCACCGCAGCCGCTGATAGACCCCGACCAGCCGCTCCAGCAGCCCGAGGGGGTCGGCACAGCGCGCATGGTTGAACTCCAGCAGGATTTCGGGCCGATCCCGGATGATCAGCGGCCAGGCGCCCTCAAGGACCGCCTCCTCGGCGCCCTCCACGTCGATCTTGAGGAAGTCGACCTTCGGCCAGTCGGCGAGCAGGGTGTCCAGCCGCCCGCTCCTGACCCGGGTCATACGGGGCTGCTCGGCCCGCTCGTCGCCGACCACGCGGGCGTTCTTGGGATCGTCGTCGCGCCGCTCGAAGGTGAGCAGCCGGTCGTCATGGGCGCCGACGGCCTGCTCGAACACCGAGGTCCGGTCGGCAAAGCCATTGACGCCCACGGTCCGCCGCAACAGCTCGGCCGTGTTCGGATGCGGCTCGACGGCGGCCACGCGGCCTTCGGGTCCGACCAGATCCGCCAGCAGCAGGGTGAAATAGCCGTGGTTGGCCCCGACGTCGGCAACCACCATGCCGGGCTTGATCCGCCGGGCCAGGATCGGCGTCATCCACGGCTCCCAGATGCCGTCCAGCAGCAGATGCGGCGTAAAGCCGACGTCCTGCGCGCTCAGGAACATCTTGTAGCGGCCCATGGCGCGGCACAGCATCACGCCGTCGCCAAGGTTCACCGCCCGCGCCAGGGCCCGGCTGCGCCGTTCCAGCTCCCAGCGATCCACCGTCAGCAGCTCATTGTGACCGAGGAGATTCAGTTCGGGCAGCGACGGGGATTCCACAACCATGTCCTTGGGCGAATGGGCTGACCTGCGTCTCATGCGACCAAGCCCGGCGGGACGCAACCTCTGCGACCGATCCGGGGGCGGTGGATCGCCGTCTTGCCTCTCTGGTTCTGGCGGTGTCGCTCTGCTAGCTCTGCCTCGACGGTGCCGAGGCCGTGTCCAGGGATCCCGATGGTTATCCGGTCCATTCTTGAGAAATTCCGGACCATGGTGCTCTCGACGCGCGTGGAGTACCGGGCCCCGCCGGTCCGTGCGCCGCGGCGCCGCGCCCGCGCGCCGCAGGTCT
>CAYNDG010000188.1:0-3930 GCA_964395805.1 uncultured Brevundimonas sp. | reverse complement strand
GGGTTCAGGGGGTCGAAGAAGCCCGACCGGCGCAGATTGCCGCTGATGACGTTGGAAATCTCGGTGCCGTACTGGCCGGAAAAGCCGACCACAGCGATCGGCAGGGGGCGCAGCACGCCCTCGCTGACGATCACTTCCTGAAGCGGAGCCGGCTCCTGCGCCAGGGCAGTCTGGGGCGCACCCATAGCCAGCGCCAGTCCAAGGCCGAGCGTGGCCCCGATCCCTGTGCCAGATGTCAACCGCCGCTTGAAACCCATGCGTTCCTCCGAACTCAGTACCGGGCGGCGCAACCCTGGCGCCACCGTATGTCTCATCGCCACCATGTGCGCGATTGAGGCGACTTTCAGGCCATGAAGCGTCGCCCACGCGATTGTCATCTTTGATCATGACATGCTGACGAAGCCTGAACGTCGCGGGCTCAACGGCCCGCCGCATCAGCGGTTGCGACAGGCCTGATCCAGCGGGAAGGTGATGATGAAGCTCTGCTCCTCATATCCCGCCGGCATGCGGTAGCGGGTGGGGATGGTAATCGCCCTCAAAATGCTGTCCGACGCGGCCCGCCAGGTGGCATCACTCCGCGTATTGCGCAGGCGCGGCGAGCCGACCAGCCGGCCATCCTCCGACATCCGGACCTCGACGCTCAGGGACACTTCCTCGATGCCCGGCAAGTGGCACGGCGGATTCCAGTGTGGTGTGATCTGCCCCGCGATGGACTGCAGATCCGCCCGGCCCATGGCGCGCGGCGCCTGTCCCGTACCGCGGTCGCCGGTCGAGGCGCGCCCCGTGGTCGTGCCGGTTCGCGGCCGTTCCGACAGATCGTCCAGGTTAAGGCCCGGATCCTCGCGCGGGGCCGGCTGGCGCTGGGGCGGGGACGGTTGCTGGCGAGGCGGGGTGCGGGGCTGTTCCGGCTCGGGCCTCGGCGTGGTCTTGGGCACCGGTTCCGGCCGCTGCAAGGGCGGGGTCGGCGTCGGCTCGGGTTCCGGTATGACCTCGGCCGGCAACTCGGGCGAACTGGAGCCGTCCTCCTCGATCAGCTCATCGGCCGGATTGTCGGGCGCCGCCGCCAGCACGGTTACGTCGGAGACGATCGAGACCGGCACCGTTGCCATCATCTCGCGCGGCGCACGCCCTTCCTTCGGCCAGGCGATCAGGGCCAGGCCGATCACCCCTGCGTGCAGCAGGATCGATCCGAGAAAGGAGGGCGCGCCCTTGGCCATGGCTCAGAGGTCACCCTCGAACGACTCGGCCTCTGCCGTATTGCCGGCCGTATCCGTGATCAGGTTCAGTTTGACGAAGCCATTGGTCGACAGGCGCGCCATCACCCGGGCCACGGCCTGATAGGGCACCTGGGCATCGGCCCGCAGAAACAGCGGCCGGTCGCGCGCATCGGCCCCGCCGTCGTCCAGAACCGCCTGGATCAGACTGTCGAACGCCACCTCGCGCTCGCCGACGAAGATGGTGCCCGCCGAGTTGATCGAGACCGTCACCGGCTCCTGGGTCGACTCCATGGCGCTGGCCTCGGTCTTCGGCAGGTCAACGGGCACTGCCACCGTCAGCAGCGGCGCCGAGACCATGAAGATGATCAGCAGCACCAGCATCACATCGACCAGCGGTGTGACGTTGATCTCGCTCAGCGGGCGTTTGCGGGCGCGTCTGCGACCCCGGACGTGGCCGCCTCCGCCGGGTCCTCCCATGGCCATGGTTCAGAGCTCCCGGGCAGTCGAGGATGACGGCGGGGTGGCCGGACCAGTGCCGAGGCGCCGGGCGATAGCGGCCTGCAGGTCGTCGGCGAAGCTCTCCAGCCGGGCGGTGAACTTGCCCGCCTCAATCGAAAAGGCGTTGTAGGCCATATAGGCGGGGATGGCCGCTGCCAGACCGATGGCCGTGGCGAACAGGGCCTCGGCAATCGCCGGCGCCACGGTCGTCAGATTGGTGTTGCCGGCCGAGGCAATGGCGTCAAAGGCGTTCATGATCCCCCAGACCGTGCCGAACAGGCCGATGAAGGGGCTGGAGGTCGCCACCACCGACAGCACGCCCAGACCCGTCTCGACCCGCTGGCTCTCCCGCGCGATCAGACTGTCCAGCGCCCGGTCGATGCGCGAGATCAGCAGATGGCTCTGGGCCTCGCTCATCGTCTGGCGGGCCCGGGCCTCGCGCCAGTCGGTGACGGCCACCACCAGCATGCGCGGCAGGATGGGCTCGGGGTTCGGCCCCGCCTGATGCGCAATCTCCTCCAGCGACCGGCCGGACGAGATAGCCTGTTCAAACTGATCGGCCTGCCGCTTCAGCGCGGCAAAGCGGAACAGCTTGTCGATGATGACCGCCCACGACCAGATCGAGGCGACGGCGAGGCCGATCATCACCGCCTTGACCACCCAGTCGGCGGCCATGAACAGTTCCACGGGGTTCAGCAGGGAGGCTTCAGCGTGCACGGTCATCATCGATCCTGGGAACAGCGTCACACCCTTTGCAGCGTCAAGGCGTGACCATTTGATGGCGGATTAGCGGGCTCCGCGCCCGCCGTCATCCCCCTGCAACCGGCAAGGGCGAAAGCCAGGGCCGGACGGCGGCCATCAGGGCCGGCGTGGGGCGGGTCGGACGACCATCCGGGCGGATGCAGACCGCCTCGACCGCGGCCCGGCACAGCACCTCACCGGCCCGCTCGATTCGCTGGTCGATCTGCATGCGCGGCCCCTTCATGGCGTCATAGGTGGTGATCACCTGCAGCGCGTCATCAATCCGCGCGGGCCGCAGGAACTCCAGCGTCATCCTCGACACGACAAAGGCCAGTGGTCGGTCCCCGTCCAGAAGCTCCGCATGGCCGATCCCCGCCGCCCTCAGAAAGTCTGACCGCCCGCGCTCGAAGAACCGGACATAGCTGCCGTGGTAGACCAGCCCGGTAAAATCCGTGTCCTCATAATAAATGCGAACCGGAAGAATGTGCGCGCGCCCGTCAAAGCGCCCGGCGGTCGGATGGTCGCTCATCCCGCGCCTCCGGTGCGAGGAACGGTCGTGAAGTAGCCGGGGCATTCCGCCTCGATCTGCTCCCGGAACTCGCCCGGCAGGGGGTCGGCGCTGGTCAGCAGCCGCTTCGGCCGCGCCACGAACCTGACCGCACTGGCCCGGTTGCCGGGCGTCCCCGCATAGCCACACACCACTCCGGGCGTCCGCCCGTCGGTCATGTCGAACAGCTCAAGCGACGCATCATAAGCCGCCAGCTGCCCCCGCACCCGCTCCACCACCGGCGGGGAGGCAAAGCCCCCCGTATCGACCACACGCCACAGCACGACCGCTCCGAGCAGCAGAACGGCCCCGCCCAGCACGGTGATGATCCGGTTTGCACTGATGCGCCGCGCCATGCCGCCTCCCTCGCGCGTCAACATGCAGGCGTTCGTCCCCGGGGTGAAGGGTGGC
Organism: uncultured Brevundimonas sp.; assembly: GCA_964395805.1. GTDB lineage: Bacteria > Pseudomonadota > Alphaproteobacteria > Caulobacterales > Caulobacteraceae > Brevundimonas. The sequence continues at coordinate 516 of CAYNDG010000188.1, read as the reverse complement.
GGCCCTATTTCGCGCCGAACAGGCCGCCCTGCTCCGGCGGACGCGGCGGCTCAACCAGCCCAAGATGGCTATAGGCCCGGGCACAGGCCATGCGCCCGCGCGGGGTGCGCTGGATAAAGCCCTGCTGCAGCAGATAGGGCTCGATGACATCCTCGACCGCATCGCGCGCCTCGGCGATCGCCGCTGCCAGCGTATCCATGCCGACCGGGCCACCGCCATAGTTCTCGATCAGGGCCTTCAGGAACCGGCGATCCAGACTGTCCAGCCCCGCCTCGTCGACCTCCAGCCGCGCCAGAGCCCGCGCCGCGACCCGCCGGTCGATGACCGTCGCCCCCTCGGCATCGGCAAAATCCCGCACCCGGCGCAGCAGTCGCCCGGCCACACGCGGCGTGCCCCGTGACCGCGTGGCGATCTCGCGCGCGCCATCCTCGGCTACGGCCGCGCCCATCTTGCGCGCCGCCCCCATGATCACCCTGACCAGCTCCTCGGGGCTGTAGAACTCCAGCCTCAGCGGAA
>CAYNDG010000187.1:0-3930 GCA_964395805.1 uncultured Brevundimonas sp. | reverse complement strand
CCTGTCGGACCTGATGAGCGCCGCCTTCCCCGACGGCCCCTGCATGCACGAGGCCCTGTTCGACGACGAATGGCTGAAGGGCACGGACGTGACCACGCTCGACTTCGCCAAGGCGATGATCGACGAAGGCTTCCACCCCATGACCATGTACTTCCCGCTGGTCGTGCACGGGGCCATGCTGATCGAGCCGACCGAGACCGAGTCCAGGGCCGAGCTGGATCGCTTCATCCACGCGATGCGGGCCCTCGCCGAAGCCGCGAAGGCCGGCGACAAGGACCGGTTCAAGGGCGCGCCCTTCCACGCCCCGATGAAGCGCCTGGACGAGACCCGGGCTGCCCGGCAGCCGGTCCTGCGCTGGACCGCGCCGGACGGCTCCAACATGGCGGCCGAATAGGCCAGCATACTTGTCAGCCCCCCCTGTCAGCACGACATGGGGGGCATGACCAGCTTTTCGACGGACGACATCCCCGCCCTTACCGGCCGCCGCGCCATCGTGACCGGCGCCAACAGCGGCACCGGCTATGAAACAGCCAGGTCTCTCGCGGCAAAGGGCGCCGATGTCATCGTCGCGGCCCGCAGCCACGACCGGGCGATGGCCGCCATCGCGGACATCAAGGCGAAGCATCCCGACGCCCGCCTGAGGTTCGAGCAACTGGACCTGTCACGACAGGCCTCCGTCACCGCCTTTGCCGAACGCCTGCTGGCCGAGGGTCGGCCCATCGACATACTGGTCAACAATGCCGGGGTGATGGCCCTGCCCGCCCGTCAGGAAACCGAAGACGGCTTCGAGATGCAGCTGGCCACCAACTACCTCGGCCACTTCGCCCTGACGGCGCAACTGCTGCCCCTGCTCAGCGCGGGCGCAGCCCGGGTGGTCCAGGTGTCCAGCATCGCCCATCGTCAGGGCCGGATCCGCCTCGATGACCTGAACTACACCGACGGATACAGGGCCTGGCCCGTCTATGCCCAGTCCAAGCTGGCGATGTTGATGTTCGGGCTGGAACTGGATCGTCGCAGCCGAGCACATGACTGGGGCCTGACCAGCGTTGCGGCCCACCCCGGGGTGGCGCGTACGGCGCTGATTGCGAACGGCCCCCTGAATGGCTCGCGCATCGGGCGCTCGCTGCACCGATGGCTGGTCCGGCCCCTGATCGAGCCCCTGGTGACCCACAGCCAGGCGGCAGGCGCCCTTCCGATCCTGATGGCCGCGACGGCGCCAGACACCCAACCCGGCACCTATCTGGGTCCGACGGGACTGGGCGAGATCAAGGGCCCGCCCGGCACAACTGTGCCCTCGGAACAAGCCCTGGACGCCGATCTGGCGGCGCGCCTGTGGTCGGCCTCGGAGCGGCTGACCGGCGTGAGCTGGGGCCCTCACTGAAGCCGTGCACGGCATTGTGAACACGACCTCCCCTGATGCGCGTATGATGAACGGGCGTAATCAGAACCCAAAACAAGCGTTGGGAGGCGCTAAGGTCATGATGTCACGCGTTTATAAGGGAATGATCGCCGGCTTTGTTGCAGCACTTGCTGTGGCCGCACTTGAGGCTGTCCAGTTGTGGGCGGGTCCCTGGGTCGTGAGCTTTCCCCGTCTGGTCACCGTTATGATCGGAACCGAGACGATTCCCTGGACGGGCTGGGCCGGACACTTTCTGGTCGGAACGCTGATCCTCGGCCCCTTGTTCGGTATCCTCTGCCCCCGGATGCCGACCGAAACGCCCGAGACCAAGGGGGTCGTCTTTGCGGTAGGCGCGTTCATGATCATGGGCCTTACCGTCGCGCCGCTCACCGGCATCGGCATGTTCGGCCTGCGCGCGGGCTTCCTTACCATGGCCTGGCTTGTGCTGACCCACGCCGTCTTCGGCGCCGTGCTGGGCAATGTCTACGCCCGCATGGTGGGCAAGGCCTGGAAGACTGAACGGGTGCGCGACCACGTCCACCTCGCGCACTAATTCCGCCATGCAAAACGGCCCCGGGAGGCAACCTCCGGGGGCCGTCATGGTTCGGTTTGAAAGACGTACCTAGTTCAGACGCGTGCCCAGCTGTTTGATCGCATCGTCAACCAGCGGGTCGGACTTTTGCGAGGCGAGACGGGCCGCGAGAATGTCTTCTGCAGCCTTGACGGCCAGGTCACCCGCCGCGGCCTTGACCTCGGCCATGGCCTGGGCCTCGGCCTGGGCGATGCGCCGCTCGGCGAGCGTCTGGCGACGGGCCAGGGCCTCCTCCAGCTTGACCTTTGCGTCCTCTTCGAGACGACGTGCGTCCGCCTCGGCGGCCTTCAGCATATCGGCGGCCTGGGCTTCGGCCTCGGCCTTCTCGAGCTTGATCTGCGCCAGCAGGGCCTCGGCCTCGGCGCGCAGTCGGGCAGCCTCGTCGAGCTCTGACTGGATCTTGCTGGCCTTGGCATCCAGGACACCCGCGACCAGCTTCGGCACACCCGCCACAATCAATATGACGAAAAACAGGACAAGACCGATGCCGACCCAGAGTTCCGGGTTGGAGAGGTTCCAGAAATACCCTTCGAGGAAGTGAGGCATCAGACGGCTCCCTTGACAGCGGCTGTGACCTCGGCGGCGGTCGCTGCCTTGCCGGTCAGGCGCTCGACAATGGCGGCGGCCGTGTCGGTCGCGATCGCCCCGACATTGGTCATCGCAGCGTCGCGCGTCTCGGCAATCCGGGCCTCTGCGACCTCGATCCGGGCGTTGACCTCAGCCTCGTCCGCGGCGCGGCGGGCCTCGGCCTCCGCAGACACCCGGGCCTTGGCCTCTGCGGCCAGACGGCGACTTTGGGCGCGGGCCTGCTCAACCTCGGCCTTGGCAGCAGCAGCCTGGTCGGAAGCCTCCGCCTGCACGGATCTGGCCGTCGCAACGGCGGTCGAAATGGTATCTGCGCGCTCGTCCATCACCCGGCGCAGGCGCGGGGCAAAGACTTTCGCGATCAGAAGGTAGAGGACGAAGAACAGGAACAGCAGATAGACGATCTGCCCGGCCCACACCGAGGTGTCGAATTGGGGCAGACCACCGGCCTCGGCAGCGCCGTGAGCCTCTGTGGTCGCATAGGTTCCGCCGTGTGCGTCGGTCTTCTCTGGCGCGGCCATTGTGTCCGTCTGGGTGAAGTTCAGCAAAGAAGCGGCGTCTCCCCCCGTGGGGGGAGTCGCCGCCAGACCTTGGTGAGGCGTTTGCCTCAGCCCAGCCAGGCCAGGATGCCCAGCACGAAGGCCAGGATGCCCAGCGCCTCGACCAGGGCGGCGCCCACGAACAGGTTACCGACTTGCGAGGCGGCCGCCGAGGGATTGCGCAGGGCGCCGGCCAGGAATTGGCCGAAGATGTTGCCCACGCCGATGCCGGCGCCGAGCATGCCAAGGGTGGCAAGGCCAATACCGAAGTATTTGAAGGATTCGGCTTCCATGATGGTGTTCCTATTCAGTCAGGGTTGGAAGGAAGGGGTTTGACGGCTGGACCGGGGCTTAGTGCCCATGACCCAGGTTGACCACATCGTTGAGATAGATGCTGGCCAGAACGGCGAAAACAAAGGCCTGCAGGAAGGCCACGAGGAACTCGAGCGCGGTCAGGCCGACGACCATGCCCAGCGACAGGGCGGCGACCGGCAGGCCGAGCAGGTCCAACCCGCCACCAGCGGCCAGCGCCCCCATCGAAACCACGAAGCCGGCGAAGATCTTCAGCGCAATGTGGCCGCCCAGCATGTTGCCGAACAGACGAAGCGAGAGGGTCACGGGACGCAGGAAGAAGGAGATCACCTCGATCGGCACCACAAACAGCAGCATGTACCAGGGCACACCGGACGGAGCGAACAGCTTGAGGAAACCGAGACCGTGCATGGCGAAGCCGACCACGATGACCAGCAGGAAGGTCATCAGGGCAAAGGTCAGCGCGACGGCCAACTGGGCGGTCTCCGTGAAGACCGTGAACA
>CAYNDG010000186.1:243-3956 GCA_964395805.1 uncultured Brevundimonas sp. | reverse complement strand
CTTTCCACAGGTTGTTCAGATCGCTGATGTGGTCGAGGTCCGCAACACGATCGTCGTGATCGAGCACAATCTGGATGTCATCAAGGTCGCCGACTGGCTGCTCGACTTCGGTCCCGAGGGCGGCGACGGCGGCGGCGAGATCGTGGCCACCGGCACCCCCGAACAGGTCGCCGACAACGCCGCCAGCTGGACCGGGCGTTATCTCAAGCCTGTGCTGGAGCGCCACGAGGACCGCCGCAAGGCGCGGGTGAAGGCGCTCACCGCCGAGCCGGCTCCGGCCAAACGAAAAGCCCGGGCGAAAGCCTGACGCCCGGGCTTCATCGTTGATCGATCTGTCAGGCCGTCAGGCCAGCTCGGGCGTGCCCGTACCCTTCAGATCGCGATAGGCGGCAGCGAAGGGGGCGTACCAGACGCCCACGAGAAGGGCGTTCATAACGGCGCCCGCCAGGGCAACGGCGATCATCCAGGGGTTGGCCAGACTGTACATTTCGAAGACGGCTGACGGATCGCCGCCCATCATGACCTCCAGCATGTTGTAGCCGGCCATCATGGTAAGCGGCGCCATCACCATCACGCCGAGCAGCCAGACGAGGATCGCCATCACGAAGGCGATGACGGCCATCCCCAACATGCTCCAGAAGCGGCCCCGCGTGACGCCGAAGGAGTCGAAGAAGGCCATCCGCCGCTCGGCCACCGTAATCGGGATCGCGAGACTCAGGCGCACGGCCAGCCAGACCAGCAGGGCAAGGGTGGCCAGCACCGCCAGAAGAACAATCAGACCGGCCCATACCTCACCGATCGCTCCCGCAATCGCTCCGGTTACGGCTATACCGATGAAGCAGCCGATATAGACCAGACCGAAAATCATACCGAGCACCAGGCTGACAACAAAGACCCGCACTTCATCCATTCCGAGCCGCAGATAGCCGAACTGGTCTTCGGAAGGCCGCACGACCGCTCGGGCAACACCGGCCGCCATCACGCTGCCGATGATGATCTGCAGCGGGAATATCCAGGCAAAGGAGGCCATGTAGCCTCCAAGCGCCCCGAACATCCGGCCCATCTCCTCGGGTGAAGGTTCCGCACCCCCGGCTGAGCTTGCCTCCAGCTCCTCCGAGACACGCACGAACTCGGCAAAACTGTCGCCCATGCCGCTCATGAGGGCCAGCGATACCAGCGACAGCGCGGCATAGAGCAGCGCCCACCACAGCAGTACCACCGGCTTGCGCCGCACCACGCGAAAGCCTTCAAAGGCCGCATCCGTTGCAGAAAACGTCATCCCCACACCCTCCCGTTGATGAGGTCCCAGCCTTAGACGGACTCGTCCGGAATGTCAGCCGGGGCATCCTCGACCACTGGCTCGACGGTCGCGAGCTCGCGCACCACATGGGCGAAGGGGGCATTGGCCAGAAGCTGGAAGAAGCCCTGAACCCAGGCCAACGGCACCAGCAGCACTGCGGCCGCAAGGCCCCAGACCAGCGGCTGCTCGAACATGTTCATCACCCAGGCCTCGGGATCATCCATGGCCGGCATGTCCCACCCGCCCAGGATCGCCCCGATGATCAGCAGCAGGATAAAGGCCACGATCATCATCAGCAGGCCGATCGCCAAGGTGACCACGATCAGCAGGAGCAGCAGGCCCACCAGCCTCCAGGACTGGCCTCGCCCCAGCTTCCAGCCCTCCTCGAACGCCAGCCGGTGGTACCAGACACAGGCGGGCAGGATCAGATAGGCCCGCCCCGAGGCCAGCAGGATCAGCAGGAAGGCCGCAATGCCGAGCACCACAAGGCCCAGCGCCCGGGGCAAGGCCGGCAGCTGCCAGATCAGGGCCCCCACGCCAACGCCCAGCAGAACCAGAACGATGAGGGCGATAATGGCCACGACCATGATCACCAGACTGGCCACCAGCACGCGGAACTCGTCCGCCCCGACCCGCATGAAGAAGGCCCCGTCCTTGCGGCGCCCGGCAAAGGTCGCCCGCGTCACCGCCACGATCACGACGATCGACGCCAGCCACTCCAGCAACTGGATGAGCATGGACCCGGTCTGGAACTGGAAGAAGGCAGCCACGTCGGCCCCCGACTCGAAGTCGGGATCCTCGATGAACATCTCCGCCCCGAACAGATGAAACAGCAGAGCCAGCCCGGCCACACTGGGCAACAGCCCCACCAGTCCCCAGACGATCGTGGCCAGCGGTCGCCGACCGGCCTGCCGGAACGGCTCGGCCAGCGCGGCCATGATATCGAATGTCTTCATCTCACCCTCCCCCGAGGTGGCCCGACGACCCGGGGCTCCAGTATTCCAGCTGGCCATAGGCCGCCGCCAGCGCCCCCGCCGACACCGGCATCCATAGCCCGATAAGGGCCAGCAGGGCGAATCCGGTCGCCTCCTGCGTGCCCGCCCACCCCAGAAGCGCGAGAGGCGGCACCGCCAGCCCCAGGAACAGCAGCATCAGCGACCAGAAGCTACCCTGCGCGATCCCCATGGTGTTCAGCGACACCGCATGGCCACGCCCGACCGTCGCCTGGACGAACAGCGACAGCCGCACGACCAGCAACAGCGGTACGATCAGCACGATCAGCGCAACCAGTCCCAGCACCGCCAGCTGCCACACCGGCCCGACGTTGGCCCAGTCACGGGTCCGTATGGCCTCGAGGTCCAGCCCCGACATACCGGCGATGGCCAGACTGACCAGCGCCAGCACCACGGCGATCATGGCCAGAAAGATCAGGTTGAGCACTGCGGCCAGAATGACCCGAAACAGCACCGGACCCATGGCTACGCCCCCCGGCGGCGGATCCCGGTCCAGCGCCACGGCGGTCAGGCCGGTCCAGACCGCCAGCCCCAGCACGGCGGTCATCGCTGTATGAAGGTGCGCGACCGCGGGCGCCCCGCTCGTCCACTGCCCCAGCGGGATCATCAGGGCCAGCAGCACCAGACCGGCCCAGCTCCCGGCCCAGAGGCGTGGCAGGCCCCGGAGCGCGCTCGCCACGGCACGGCCCGGCCGCAGCCGACGCACATGCTCCCTCGATGCCGTATTCGCAGACATTCGGCCTCCCCCGTCGCCCTATCCTAGCCCCTCGCCCCCGTATGCGACCAGACGGTTGCTGACGAAGTCGTCCGGCGTGTCTAGAAAGCCGCGATGACCTCTTCCCCCTCCCCCATTCATGTGATCGGCGGCGGCCTCGCCGGCTCGGAAGCCGCCTGGCAGATCGCCCGCGCCGGCGTGCCCGTCATCCTGCACGAGATGCGCGGCGTCCCCGGCATCAAGACCGACGCCCACCAGACTGACGGTCTGGCCGAGCTGGTCTGCTCCAACTCCTTCCGGTCCGACGACTGGGAATACAATGCCGTGGGCCTGCTGCATGCCGAGATGCGGGCGCTGGACTCGATCATTATGAGCTGCGGCGATGCCCATCAGGTCCCCGCCGGCGGCGCCCTGGCCGTCGACCGCGAGGGCTTTTCCGAAGCCGTGACCGCACAGCTGATGGCCCACCCGCTGATCACCGTGGTGCGCGAGGAAATCGCCGGCCTTCCGCCGGAGGACTGGGACAATGTCATTGTTGCCACCGGCCCGCTGACATCCGCCGCCCTGGCCGACGCCATCCTGAAAACGACGGGTGAGGAATCGCTCAGCTTCTTCGACGCCATCGCGCCGATCATCCATGCCGAGTCGATCAACTTCGACATCGCCTGGCGTCAGTCGCGCTACG
>CAYNDG010000186.1:0-233 GCA_964395805.1 uncultured Brevundimonas sp. | reverse complement strand
GGCGGCGGGCTGGATCCGCGAACTGAACATCGTGCGGCCGGGCGGGGACGCGGCCGCCTATGTCAACTGCCCGATGGACAAGGCCCAATACGATGCCTTCATCGACGCCCTGCTGGCCGGGCCCAAGACCGAGTTCAAGGAATGGGAGAATGTCCCCTATTTCGACGGCTGCCTGCCTATCGAGGTGATGGCCGAGCGGGGCCGCGAGACCCTGCGCCACGGCCCGATGAAGC
>CAYNDG010000185.1:0-3997 GCA_964395805.1 uncultured Brevundimonas sp. | reverse complement strand
ATCAGGGCCCAGGTGCGTTTCGCGTCCAGACCTGCCGCAGAGGCGCTGCCGGTGGCGTGGGCGTGGCCCGGGCCGAGCGCCAGAGCCAGGGCGGCTACTGGTCCGTCTATTGGTACAATGGCCGGGTCTATGGCTCGGAGATCGGACGCGGACTGGATGTCTTTACCCTGACGCCCAGCGAGCATCTGACGGCGAACGAGATCGCGGCGGCGGCCATGGCCGACGAAGGCGGCACGGTCAATCCGCAGCAGCAATATCCGGTGACCTGGCCCGCCCACCCGGTCGTGGGTCGAGCCTATCTGGACCAGTTCGCCCGCGACGGCGGTCTGGATGCCGGGCTGGCCGGGCGGGTGTCGGCAGCGCTGGAGCGGGCCGAGCCGCTTGTTGAGGGCAATCGAAAGGATCCCGCCCTCGCCCGCGATCTGCTGGCGCTTGCAGGCGAGATCGACCCGTCGGGGCGCGATCAGGCCGCCAAGCGCCGGGCCGGTCTGCGTGAAACCCTGACCGGTATCGCCGCACTCATCGGCTAAGACCGCGATAAAGGAGGGCCCCCGTGTCCGGGTCCTCGGCCGTGAGCACCTCGGCCGAGGACAGGGCGGACACGGGCGCCGCCGGCACGCGGGGCGACAGGTTGAGCGTCAGATGTTCCCACTCGGCCGCATAATCCATGCCCCAGGCACAGTTGAAGGCCAGCACGTCACGGCCACCGCTGAGGCGCAAACGTGTCGGCCGTCCCCGCCGTTGGCCCAACAGCCGGACCAGCCCGGCCCCCTGCCCCGGCAGGATCAGATCGACCATGATGTCATTCCTCGCATTGCCTTTGCCTCCACCTTGGTGGACGCTCGCACTGTGAGGTCGCCGCGCCTGAGCGGCATGAGCGACGACTGAGGATTTTCTGAAATTGACGCCAGACGGCCTTCGCTTCGGTGCCTTCACCCTTGATCCGTCAAACCGGCGCCTGCTGCGGGACGGCACGGTCGTCGAGATCAATGGCCGCTATCTGGATGCCCTGATCCTGATGGTGCGGCGACCGGGCCAGCTGGTGTCCAAGGACCAGTTCCTCGACGAGGTCTGGCGCGGGGTGCCGGTCACCGATGAGGCCCTGACCCAGTGCATTCGTACGCTGCGGAAACAGCTGGGCGACACCGCCGGGAGGCCGCGCTTTATCGAGACAGTCCCCAAGCACGGCTATCGCTTCATCGCCCCCGTCTCTCCGGTTGCGGAGGCCAGCGACGAGCGCGGGCAGGAGGCCGTCGTCCCTTCTCCGATTGCCACTGATGGCCCGTATGACCTCAGGCGGACCCTGTTGCTGGGCGGAGCGGGCGTGCTGGGCGGGGGACTGGCCGGGGTGATCGGGGGGCTGATCTATGGGCTGATCGCCGTGTCCCATCCCCTGCAACCGGGCATGGGGTCGGGATCGATCCTGCTGGTGCTGATCTGGTTGACGACGCTGGTGGCCTTGATGGGCGGGGCGGCGGTCGGCATCGGCATGGCGGCCACCGGCCTGGGGCGGCGCCAGCCCGGCCCGTGGATCATCTTCGGCGGCGCCCTGGGCGGCATGACCGTCGGAGGCACCGTCAAACTGCTGGGGCTGGATGCCTTCAACCTGCTGGTCGGGCGCTCACCGGGCGACATCACGGGGGGCATGGAGGGGTTTATTCTGGGCGGGGCCATAGGTCTGGGGTTGTGGCTGGGCGCGCGCGGGCGGGACCCCCTGCCCCTGCGGCGCTGCATGATCACGGCAGGGGTCGCGGCGGCACTGGCCGGCATGGCCATTCCGCTGTTCGGTGGCCGGTTGATGGGCGGCAGTCTGGACCTGCTGGCCCGGACCTTTCCTGAATCGCAGCTGCAGCTGGGCATGATCGGCAACTGGTTCGGCGAGACCGGCTTTGGCCCGATCGCCCAGAGCGTCACCGGCGGCCTCGAAGGCCTGCTGTTCGCCCCCTGTCTGGTCGGCGCCATGATCCTCGCGCGACGGGGGATGCAGACCGACTAGTCGACGGCTCGCCGGGTGATGACGTCCAGCACCGCCTCCGCCGCAATCTCGGACGGATCGCGGCCTTCGCGGCCCATGAGGTCGAGGGCGGCGGTCTGGCGACGGGACTGATCGGCGCGAGCAGACGGGTTAGTCAGGAGCTGCTTGGCAGCCGCGAACAACTTGTCGGGTGTCGCATCCTTCTGGATGTATTCGGGCGCGATCTCTTCGTCGGCGGCGTGGTTGAACAGGGTCGCGTATTTGCCGGTGAAAAAGGGCCGCATGATCGCATAGCTGAGCGGCTGGAAGCGGTAGGCGATGATCATGGGGGCGCCCGCCAGCGCCAGTTCGGTGGAGACGGTGCCGCTGGTGGCCAGAGCCACGGTCGCAGCCTTCATCGCGGCGTATTTGTCATCTTCCTCGACCAGATGGGCCTCGACGGGCCAGTCCATGACCTGCTCACGCACACTGGCCGCCACGGTTCCGGCGACGACGACAGCGACCTGCAAGTCCGGCATGGACGCCTTCAGCCTCGCTACGGTTTCGGCATAGACCGGCGTCATCAGACGGATCTCCGACGGACGGCTACCGGGCAGCACCAGCAAGAGCGGGGCGTCCGGTGCAATCCCGCGGGCCGCACGGAAGGCCGCCGGATCGGCGCCGGACATGTCGACGTGCAGCGCCTGTGAGCCCACAACTGTGGTGGGCAGGCCCTCGCGCGCGAACCACGGCGCATCGAAGGCATAGAGGGCCAGCAGGTGGTCCACCGCGGCGGCCAGCGTCTTCGCCCGGCCCGGCCGCGAGGCCCAGACCTGGGGTCCGACGTATTTGATCAGCGGCACGCCGGGCATCAGGGCCCGGACGGCCTGGGCCACCCGGATGGTGAAGCCCCAGCTGTCGATCAGGACCACGGCATCGGGTTGCTCGCGCGCAGCCAGCCCGGCCGTATCCGCCACGCGTTGCTTGACCAGGCCATAGGCCTTCAGCCCCTCCAGCCAGCCGTGGATGGACAGGTCGGCAATGTCGAACGGGCTGGTGATGCCTTCGGCGGCCATGCGCGGTCCGCCGATTCCGACGAGGGTCAGCCGATCGCCCAGCTGCGTCTTCAGAGCCTTCGCAAGCCCCGCCCCCAACGCATCGCCCGAAGCCTCGGCCGCGACCAGCATGACCTTCAGCGGGCGGCTCACTGTCCTTCACCCCAGACGAACAGGCCCAGCCGGTCAGCCGCGTCGATCATGGCAGGACGATCGATCAGGATCAGCCGCCCGGCCTGTCCTCCCACGCCGGCCAGCCCCGCCTCGGCCGCCAGTTCCAGGGTGCGGGTGCCCATGACCGGCATGTCGACGCGCAGGTCCTGAATGGGCTTGGGCGCCTTGCCGAGGGCGCCCCTTGGCGAGCCGGGTGCTCCGCGAAGGTCGGCCGGCAGACCCGCGACCCGGCGCAGCATGGCGTCGGTCCCTTCCTGGGCTTCGACCGCCAGCACCAGACCGTTGCAAACGACGGCACCCTGCCCGATGTCCAGCTCCCCTGATTTTTCCGCAACATGGAGCGCCTTCCTGAGATCGGAAAGCTGCTCCTCCGTCGGCTGAACACGCCCCAGCGCCCCGACCGGCAGGCTGTCGCCGCCCAGTATGTCGTCGGCTCCCTCGACCCCGAACCCCTCGGTTTCGAAGATCGACAGGATCTTTCGAAGCAGGGCATCATCGCCCCTGGTCGCCGCAGCAATGATGCCCGGCAGCAGGGTCGCCCCCTTGATGTCGGGGCGCAGGGTCTTGAAGTCGGGGCGGCTGACAGTGCCCGCGAGGCAGACGACCCGACAGCCGGCCGACTTCATCTCGGACAGGATACGACCGATCTCGGCCATGCCCGCCTCGATGCCGGGGTAACGAACCAGATGCGGGTCGGCGAAGCCGGCCAGGCGGATGACGTGCAGGTCACGCCCCTCGACCTCGCAGCGGGCGGCGACCGCCAGCGGCAGGGCCCCGCCCCCGGCGATCAGGCCCAGCTTGCCCCGCTGTGCCA
>CAYNDG010000184.1:3057-4031 GCA_964395805.1 uncultured Brevundimonas sp. | reverse complement strand
AACCGGGGGGCCGAGGATCTGGTTTCGCCCGGCCACGTCTTTCCGCTGGTGGCGCGCGACGGCGGCGTTCTGGTCCGTACCGGCCATACGGAGGCCGCGGTCGACATCAGCCGCATGGCCGGCCTGACACCCGCCGGGGTGATCTGCGAGATCATGAATGACGACGGCACCATGGCGCGGATGCCGGACCTGGTGGCCTTTTCCCAATTGCACGGCCTGAAGATCGGCACCATCGCCGACCTGATCGCCTATCGCCGCCGCACCGAGACCTTTGTCGAGAAGGTGCTGGACACCGAGTTCGACAGTATCCACGGCGGGCCGTTCCGCATGATCCTGTATCGCAATACGATCGAGGGCGTGGAGCATGTCGCCCTGGTCAGCGGCAAGGTCGATCCGTCGAAGCCGACGCTGGTGCGAATGCATCAGGTAGATTTCGCCGCAGACCTGCTGGGCCATGTCGAGGGCCGTCAGGACTATGTGCCGAGGGCGATGAAGACCATCAGCGACCATGGCGGTGCGGGGGTCGTCGTCTTCCTGCGGGACCCCGAACTTCAGGGTCTGGCCGAGCGGCTGCTGGGCACGCCCCGGCCGCAGGCCGTGGACCGGTCGATCCGGAACTATGGCGTCGGCGCGCAGATCCTGAAGGACCTCGGTGTGCGCGACATGATTGTGATGAGCTCGACCCGGCCCAATCCGACGGCGCTGGAGGGCTATGGCCTGCGCATCGTCGGCTGGCGGGACATGGACGGAGAAACTGTGGCGTGAAGGATCCCTATCGTATTCTGATCGTCGAGGGGCGGTTCTACGATGACCTGGCCGATGCCCTGCTGGAGGGCGCAACCGACGCCCTGAAGGCACGGGGCGCCGAGTTTGACGTCGTCACCGTGCCCGGTGCGCTTGAGGTGCCCGGGGCGATTGCGGCCGCCGAGGAGGCCGGACGGTATCCAACCGCGCCGCGCTATGACGGCTATGTG
>CAYNDG010000184.1:0-3047 GCA_964395805.1 uncultured Brevundimonas sp. | reverse complement strand
ATCCGCGGCGAGACCTATCATTTCGAAATCGTCTCGGACCAGTCGGCTGCCGGTCTAATGAACCTGAGCATCAGGGGGCTGGCCATTGGCAACGGCATACTGACGACCGAGGACGAGGATCAGGCCTGGGCCCGGGCCCGCCGCAGCGAAGGGGACAAGGGGGGCGGGGCCGCCCGCGCCTGTCTGGAGATGATTGCCCTGAAGAAGCGGTTGCGCGTAGGACTGGGCGCGTGACCGAACCGAACAGCCTCAAATCCGTCCTGGATCTGCTTGAAGCCCAGCAGCCCGGGGACACCCCGACCCTGAGCTCGCGCCAGAGGCGCGCGCGCACCGTTGCCCGTCTGGCGGCCGTTCAGGCCCTCTATCAGATGGAACTGGCCGGGGAAGGCGTCGATACGGTGATCGACGAGTTCTCGCGCCACCGCTTCGACGGGGACATCGAGGGCCAGATGCTGGCCGAGGCCGATGAAGCCTGGTTCGCCGATGTGGTGCGGGGTGTCGTCACCGAACAGAAGGCCGTGGACGCGGCGATTCGCGCGCGTCTGGCGTCCAACTGGAAGATCGAGCGGCTGGACGCCACCCTGCGGGCCCTGTTGCGTTCGGGCGCGTGGGAGCTGATGCGCAAGCCCGAGGTGGCCCTGGAAATCGTCATCGATGAATATGTCGAGCTGGCCAAGGCCTTCTTCGACGACGCCGAGGCCAAGTTCGTGAACGCCGCCCTGGACGGGGTCGCGCGCGATACGCGGTCCTGATGCCGGCGGTCGACGTCGCCGACGAGTTCGAAACTATCCGCAGACTGCTTGCGCCGCTGGCCCACCCGGAGTGGGGCCGGGGGCTGGCCGATGACGTGGCCATGGTGCCGTTCCGCAAGGGGCATGATCTGGTGGTGACCAAGGACGCCCTGGTCGAGGGCGTGCATTTCCTGCCGACCGACCCGCTGGATACGGTGGCCCAGAAGCTGCTGCGGGTGAATCTGTCGGACCTCGCGGCCAAGGGCGCCGAGCCGTTCGGCTATCTGCTGGCCTGCCACTGGTCGGAGCGGTGCGGCTGGCCGGAACGCAAGGCCTTTGTCGCAGGTCTGGCGGAAGATCAGGCCCGGTTCGGGGTGGCACTGCTGGGCGGGGATACGGTGTCGACGTCGGGACCGGCGTCCTTTTCCCTCACCCTGATGGGCTGGGCAGCGCGCGGACGGATTGTCGGCCGAAACGGGGCGAGACCGGGGGATGGCGTCTTTGTAACGGGGACGATCGGCGAGGGTTGGCTGGGCCTCCGGGCGGCGCGGGGGCTGCTGGGTCTGGAGCCGGAGCGTCTGGATGCGCTGATCGAGCACTATCGACGCCCGATGCCACGCACGGTGTTCGCGCCCGCCCTTCTGGAACACGCCACGGCCTCGCTGGACGTCTCGGACGGTCTGGTTGCCGACCTGGGCCATCTGGCGAGCCGTTCCGGAGTGGGGATTGCGGTGCAGCTGGAGAGCCTGCCTCTGTCGCTGGCCGCACAGGCCTGGTTTGACACGCGCGCGGACGCCATCCAGGCCCTGACCCTGCTCGCCACAGGCGGGGATGACTATGAGATCGCCTTCACCGCGCGTCCGGGCGCGGAGGGGGCTTTAAGGCGCGAGGCCGAGCGGCTGCACCTGCGCCTGACCCGGATCGGGGAGGTGACAGCGGGAAGTGACGTCACCGTCCGCTATCTGGAGGAGACGGTTCCCATCGAGCGTCCCGGCTGGGTCCACGCCTGATCCCGGCAACGGAATTCTAACCCGCCCCGGTTATCAGGGGACATGGATCGCAGACATCTTCTCTCTCTCGTCACCGCGGGTCTGGCCGCCAGTGCCGCAGGGCCGGCCCTTGCCGGAGGGGACAAGCCGGCCGCCGCTGTCGTCAACCTGCAGGGCGTGGGCCTGCCCGTCATCGCGGACGGGAGGGTGCGAAACTATGTGTTCGTCAGCATCCGTCTCCACCTCTCGGGATCGGCCTCGATGGAGGCGGTGCGGGCCAAGGATGCCCATTTCCGTGATGCCCTGGTCAAGGCCGCCCACCGGGCCCCGTTCACCCTGGTCAATGACTGGTCACAGCTGGACGCAACCGCTCTCTCGCGTAGCCTGATGGCGGCGGCGACGCGGATCGCCGGACAGGGGCAGGTGAGCCGCGTCGAGGTGTTGCATCAGGCGCCCCGGCGACGGACCGGAATTCCCGCCGGCTGATCCCTGTTCTTCTGTTGCGCTTCGCCCGGGCATTTGGCACGTTTCCGCCGCAATTCCCGAGGGACGCAGTGTCGCGTCCATCGCGCACGGGGGGACCGGAAGGCGGACAGAGGCGAAAAGCCCGCCGCGCCAAGGGTCCGGGCGCCTTGCATGAACAGGGTACGGAAACGCCATGACAAACTATCTGTGGCTGGTCATCGCCGCAGGCGCGCTGGGAGTCCTTTACGGGCTTGTCCAGACGGCTGCGCTGATGAAGGCCTCAACCGGTAACGACAAGATGCGCGAGATCGCGGCCGCGATCCAGGAAGGGGCCTCGGCCTATCTGAAGCGCCAGTACACCACCATCGGCCTGGTCGGGATCGTCATCCTGATCGCGGCCTATTTCCTGATCGGCGAATGGGCCGCCATCGGCTTCGTCATCGGTGCCGTGCTGTCGGGTGCGGCAGGCTATGCCGGGATGCTGATTTCGGTGCGGGCCAATGTGCGCACGGCTCAGGCCGCGTCCGAGAGCCTGTCGAAGGGTCTGGACCTTGCGTTCCGCTCGGGCGCCATCACCGGCCTGTTCGTGGCAGGCGGCGCCCTGATCGGGGTTGCGGGCTACTATGCGATCATGACCGAAATGTTCGGCCTGGAGCGGACCGGCCGCGAGGTGATCGATGGTCTGGTGGCGCTGGGCTTTGGTGCCTCGCTGATTTCGATCTTTGCCCGTCTGGGCGGCGGCATCTTCACCAAGGGTGCGGACGTCGGCGGCGACATGGTGGGCAAGGTCGAGGCGGGCATCCCCGAGGACGATCCCCGGAACGCGGCCACCATCGCCGGCCACGTGGGTGACGGTGTCGGT
>CAYNDG010000183.1:951-4041 GCA_964395805.1 uncultured Brevundimonas sp. | reverse complement strand
AATCGGCCTGCGCATGGGAGCCCCACATGTTCGCGGGGCGGTGGTGGCTGGAGGCGGACTTGAACCGCCGACCTGTGGGTTATGAATCCACCGCTCTAACCAGCTGAGCTATCCAGCCCCGGGTCACCGGGTCGCGGGGCCATGGGGTCGGCCTTCGCGAGACGCGTCGCTATATAGGCCTGAGGGTCCGGGTTCAAGCGTCTCATTTCCGGAACAGGACCCGGCCCCGCGACGTATACAGTCAAGCCCCGTTTCGCCCAGACAAAGGAACTGACATGACCGCTTCCAAAGCGCTTCCCCGCCGGACAATGTTTCGCGCCGGTCGCCTGATGGCCGCCGCATCCCTCGGGGTGCTTATGGCGGCGTGCAATGTCACCGGTACTGTGGGGGCCAGCCCCGTCGAGCCGGGTGATCCGGTCGAGACCCGGCCCGCGAATGCGCCCGGCCAGCAGCCGGCCTTCGAGGGTCAGACCCGGGCACCCGGTGTCGTGACCGAAGGCCAGCTCAGCCACACCGTCGTGGCGGACGGTCTGGTCGAGCCCTGGGGCATGGCCCTCATGCCCGACGGCAACTGGCTGGTGACCGAACGTCCGGGACGGTTGCGGATCATCACGCCGACCGGACAGGTGAGCGAGCCGGTCTCCGGTTTGCCCGATGTGGATGCACGGGGGCAGGGGGGCCTGCTGGATGTTGTGACCGGCCCGGACTTTGCCCGTGATCGCATGATCTACTGGAGCTATTCAGAGCCCCGCGACGGCGGCAATGGCACGACGGTGGCGCGGGGCGTCCTGTCTGTCGACGGGAGCCGCGTCGAGGCCGCAGACGTCATCTTCCGCGCGGTTCCGGCCTACGACGGCGACAAGCACTATGGCTCTTCGCTGGCGTTTGCACCGGACGGGACCCTGTTCATCACGGTGGGTGAACGCTCCGACGCTGCTGTCCGGGGGCAGGCGCAGGATCTGGGCTCGCACTACGGCAAGACGATCCGCATCCATGCCGACGGCACGGTTCCGTCAGATAATCCCTTCGTCGGTCAGGCCGGTGCGCAGCCCGAGATCTGGTCCCTGGGCCATCGCAACCCGCAGGGCATCGCCATTGCCGCGGATGGCGCGGTGTGGTCGGTCGAACATGGCCCGCGCGGTGGCGACGAGATCAACCTGACCCGGCCCGGCCTCAACTATGGCTGGCCCGAGGTGACCTACGGGATCGAATATCGGGGCGCGGCGGTCGGTGAGGGTATTACGGCGCGCGAGGGCACGGAGCAGCCGGTCTATTACTGGGACCCCGTGATCGCGCCGGGCGGCATGACGATCTACCAGGGCGCCATGTTCCCGGGTTGGGAAGGCAATCTGCTGGTCGCCGCGCTCGGCCAGAAGCACATCGCCCGGCTGGTGATCGAGAATGGCCGCGTTGTCGGTGAAGAGCGCCTGATGACCGATCTGGGCGACCGGGTCCGCGACGTGGCGGTCGGTCCTGACGGCGCGGTGTGGGCGATCACCGACGAGCGCGACGGCAAGCTGGTCCGGCTTTACCGCCCCTGATGAGGCCCTTGCGGCGGCGGTGGCCGACGCTTCGGCCACTGCCGTCTCCGCATTGTTACTTGACGTTGACGTAAACGTAGGGTTTCTGACCCCCACGTTTCGATTCCGAACCCATGCTTCCCCTCGCCCTCAAGCAGCGAGCCGCCGCGCGGCGAGCGTCAGGGCGCAAATGAAGAGAGACCGCCATGGCCGAGGCCTATATCTACGACGCCGTCCGCACCCCGCGCGGCAAAGGCAAGAAGGACGGCAGCCTTCACGAAATCACCGCCCTGTCGCTGGCCACCCAGGTGCTGGAAGCCCTGCGGGACCGCAACGGGCTGGATACGTCGAAGGTCGATGACGTCATCCTGGGCTGCGTCTCGCCGGTGGGCGAGCAGGGCGCCGACATCGCCCGCACGGCCGTGATGAACGCCGGCTGGGCCGAAACCACGGCGGGCGTCCAGGTCAACCGCTTCTGCGCCTCGGGCCTCGAGGCGGTGAATATGGCCGCAGCCAAGGTCAAGTCGGGCGAGGCCGACATGGCCGTCGGCGGTGGCATCGAAGCCATGAGCCGCGTGCCCATGGGCTCGGACGGCGGCGCCTGGCCGGTCGACCCGACCTCGGCCGTGACGCCCTGGTTCGTGCCCCAGGGCGTCTCGGCCGACATGATCGCCTCCAAATGGGGTTTCTCGCGCGCCGACGTCGATGCCTATTCGGTCGAAAGCCACAAGCGCGCCGCCCGGTCGTGGGCCGAGGGCCGCTTCAAGGGCTCGGTCGTGCCGGTCAGGGACCAGCTTGGCCTGACCATCCTCGACCACGACGAGACCATCCGTCCCAACACCGACATGCAGACGCTGGGCGGGCTCAACCCCTCCTTCGCCATGATGGGCGAGATGGCCTTCGACGCCGTGATCCAGCAGCGCTACCCCGAGGTGGCGCGCGTCAATCACGTCCATACCCCGGGCAACAGCTCGGGCATCGTCGACGGGTCGGCCGGGGTGCTGATCGGCACGCTGGAAGCTGGCAAGGCGCTGGGCCTCAAGCCGCGCGCCCGCATTGTCGGCGCCGCCTCGATCGGCTCCGAGCCCTCGATCATGCTGACCGGGCCGGAGTTCGTGACCAACAAGCTGCTCGGCAAGCTGGGCATGAAGTCCACCGACATCGACCTCTATGAACTGAACGAGGCGTTCGCCGCCGTCGTGCTGCGCTACATGCAGGCGCTCGACATCGACCATGACAAGATCAACGTCAACGGCGGCGCCATCGCCATGGGCCACCCGCTGGGCGCCACCGGGGCCATGATCCTCGGCACTGTGCTGGACGAGCTGGAACGCTCGGACAAGACCACGGCGCTGGCCACCCTGTGTATCGGCGGTGGCATGGGCACGGCCACCGTCATCGAACGCGTTTGATCCGGGAGAGATTGACCATGGAAAACTTCAAGATCGACGTCGATGCCGACGGCATCGCCCTGATCACTTTCGATGTCCCCGGACGGTCGATGAACACCCTGACCGGCAAGGTCATGCAGGAAATCCCGGAGTGGGTCGAACGGGTGAAGACCGACGAC
>CAYNDG010000183.1:440-941 GCA_964395805.1 uncultured Brevundimonas sp. | reverse complement strand
ATCAAGGGCGCGGTCCTGACCTCGGGCAAGAGCTCGGGCTTCTGCGCCGGGGCGGACCTGGGCGACATGGCCGCGGGCATGCTGACCGGCGGTTCGCTGCAGGATGCGTTTGACGCCGGCTGGCGGCTGAACGGAGCCCTGCGCGCGCTCGAGACCTGCGGCAAGCCGGTGGCGGCGGCCATCAACGGTCTGGCGCTCGGCGGCGGTCTGGAACTGACGCTGGCCTGTCACTACCGCGTGGTCGGCGACAGCCCCAAGATCCAGCTGGGCCTGCCCGAGATCAAGGTCGGCCTGTTCCCCGGCGGTGGCGGCACCCAGCGTCTGACGCGCCTGATCGGCGTGCAGGCGGCGATGATGGCCATGACCGAGGGCAAGTCCTTCCGCCCGAATGACGCGAAGGGCGCCGGCATCGTGCACGAGGTCGTGCCGGTCGGCGGCGAGGTCGAGGCCGCCAGGGCCTGGGTCAAGGGCGGTGGAAAGGCCGTCCAGCCGTGGGACGAC
>CAYNDG010000183.1:0-426 GCA_964395805.1 uncultured Brevundimonas sp. | reverse complement strand
GGCGGTGGCCCCTATCACCCGGCGGGCATCCAGAATTTCCTGGTCGGCAACGCCATGCTGAGGAAGCAGACGTACGGCAACTATCCCGCCGCCATGAACCTGATGAAGGCCGTCTATGAGGGGGTGCAGCTGCCCATGGACGCGGCCCTGCGCGTCGAGACCCGCTATTTCATCAAGACCCTGATGACCCCCCAGGCCCAGGGCATGATCCGCAGCCTGTTCCTGTCGAAACAGGAACTGGACAAGGGCGCTGTCCGCCCCGCCGATGTGCCGAAGTCGGACCCGAAAAAGGTCACGGTTCTGGGCGCCGGCATGATGGGCGCCGGCATCGCCTATGTGAACGCCATGGCCGGGATCGAGACCATCCTGATCGACCGCGACCAGGACGCCGCCGACAAGGGCACGGCTCACGTCGAGGAACTGCTC
>CAYNDG010000182.1:0-4052 GCA_964395805.1 uncultured Brevundimonas sp. | reverse complement strand
TCAGTTACACACGAAGGCCGCCATGACCCCCGACCCGCTCAGCGCCCGGTTCGCCGCCCTCGCCGACCCGACCCGTCGGGCGATTCTGGCGCGGCTGTGCGAGGGCGAGGCGACCGTCAATGAACTGGCCGCACCCTTCGACATGAGCCTGCCGGCCGTGTCGAAACATCTGAAGGTGCTGGAGAAGGCCGGCCTGATCAGCCGCAGCCGCGAAGCCCAGTGGCGGCCCGCGAAGCTGGAGCCCATGGCCCTCAAGGGCGTGGCCGACTGGCTGGAACACTATCGCCGCTATTGGGACGCCTCGTTCGACCGGCTCGATGGCTATCTGAGAAATCTGCAGACAGGAAAAGACGATGGCCACCGAAACTGACAACCCCTGCGACACCGACGGCGCGGCCCACAGCTTTGATCTGGTGCTGGAGCGCATCTTCGACGCCCCGCCCGAAAAGATCTTCCGCGCCTGGACCGAGCCCGAGCTGATCAAACAGTGGCTGGCGCCAAAGCCCTGGACCATCACCGATGCCGTCTGCGATCCGCGCCCCGGCGGCCTGACACAGTTCACCATGCGCTCGCCCGACGGTCAGGAATTCCCGAACACCGGAGTCTTCCTCGAGGTCATTCCGAACCGGCGCATCGTCTCGACCGACGGACTGACGCCCGACTGGCGGCCCGCGGGTCAGCCCTTCATGGTCAGCCGGATCGAGCTGGAGCCCCTGCCCGATGGCCGCACGAAATACACGGCCACCGCCCATCACTGGAACGCGGCCACGATGAAGCAACATGAGGACATGGGCTTTCACGACGGCTGGGGCCAATGCGCCGACCAGCTGGCCGACCTGCTGAAGGATCTCTGACATGGCCGACGCCGACGATCTCGCGACCCGTCCGACCCTGCACATGACGCGAGTGTTCGACGCACCCCGGCCGCTGGTCTGGATGGCCTGGACCCGCCCCGAGATGGCCGTCCAGTGGATGGGCCCGGTCGAATGGCCGGCTATCAGCGTTGAACAGGATCTGCGGGTCGGTGGCGCCTGGCGGGCCTGCCTCCGCTCGCCCGCAACCGGCGAGGACCTCTGGCAGGGCGGCACCTATCTCGAGATCATCGAGAATGAGCGCCTCGTCTACACCTTCAAATGGGACGAGAGCCACGAGGACGGCCCCCCCGCCGACACCGTCGTGACCCTGCTCTTCACCGACACCGCCGACGGCAGGACCCACATGGACTTCACCCACGCCGGCCTGAAGTCCCGGCGCAGCCTCGACGGTCACCGTCATGGCTGGACCAGCACGGCCGACCGGCTCGAAGCCTGGCTGGCCGCCAACAGGGACTAAACAGGAGGGACCCCACCATGAAGATCGTCACCAGTCTCAGCTTCCGCGGCCAATGCCGCGAGGCCTTCGAATTCTACGCAAAGGTTCTGGGCGGGGAGATCACCGCCGCCCTGCCCTACGGAGAGGGACCGCCGGACATGCCGGTGGGGCCGCAGTACAAGGACTGGCTGATGCACTGCTGGCTCCAGATCGGCGACCAGGCGATCATGGGCGCGGACATGGACGTCGACTGGGCCCCCGGCATCGACAAGCCGAAAAACGGCTTCGACGTCACCCTGCACACCGACGACATCGCCGAAGCGCGCCGCTGGTACGACGCCCTGTCCGACGGCGGCAAGAGGATCATGCCGTTCGAGGCCACCTTTTGGTCCCCCGGGTTCGGCAGCCTGGTCGACAAATTCGGCGTGCCGTGGATGATCAACACCAATCCGGATATGCCCGCCTGAGGGTCTAGACCCGCTCGTTCAGCAGCGCCTGCTGATAGGCGCTGACCCAGATGTTCCGGAACCGGCGCGACCGCTCCGCATGATAGATGTGGGCCAGCTCCGCATAGGAGCGGTCGAAGTCATCATTGACGAACACATAGTCGAACTCGGCGGCATGCTCGATCTCGCCCTTGGCGTTGGCGATCCGGCGATCGATCACCTCCTCCGCGTCCTGCGAGCGGGTCACCAGACGCCGGCGCAATTCCTCAAGGCTGGGCGGCAGGATGAAGACGCGCACGGCGTCCTCCTTGCAGCGGCGGGCCACCTCGCGCGCGCCTTGCCAGTCGATGTCGAACAGCACGTCCCGGCCCTCGGCCAGCGCCCGGTCGACCGGCGCGCGCGGCGAGCCATACAGATTGCCGTGCACATTGGCCCATTCCAGAAAGGCGTCCGCCTCGACCAGCCGCTGGAACTCCTCGCGGTCGACGAAATGATAGTCGCGCCCCGCCTGTTCGCCCGGCCGGATCGGCCGTGTGGTCATGCTGACCGACAGCTCCAGCCCGGCGTGATCGGCCATCAAGCGCCGGCACAGCGAGGTCTTCCCCGCGCCCGACGGGCTGGCGACGATCAACAGGACGCCCCGGCGGGGCATACGCTCATTCGACATTCTGAACCTGTTCACGCAACTGATCGATCGTGGCCTTCAACGCCAGACCGACACGAGTCAACTCCACCGTCGCCGATTTGGAGCACAGGGTGTTGGCCTCGCGCATGAACTCCTGCATCAGGAAATCCAGCTTGCGACCGGCCGGAGGCTGGCCCAGCAGGTGGTGCCCGCTCTCGAGATGGGCCCGCAGCCGGTCCAGTTCCTCGCGCACATCGGCGCGCGCGGCCAGTGCCGCCGCCTCAAGCACGATTCTGTCCGCGACATCCGGCGTGTCCGGCGCCAGCTCGGCCATGCGTCGACCGAACCGCTCACGAACGGCCTCCGTCTGGGCGGCGGCCTCGGCCTCGGCCAGATCCACCCCCTGCCGGATCCGATGGAGGAATTCGGTGATCAGCGTCGCCAGCTGTCCACCTTCCACCTTGCGGGCCGCGACCATGGCGGCGAGTGCCTCATCGATGCTGGCGGCCATGGCGGCCTCGACCCGCGCCCGGATCTCCTCATTACCGTCTTCCTCCGGCCGATCCAGGACGCCCCGAAGCGCCAGCAGGCCGTCTGCCCGGGGACGTTCCGCGCCGCGCTCCACAAGGTCCAGCGACAGGGCCAGATAGCGATCCAGCAAGGCCTGATCGACGGAAATCTCCCCGGCGCCTCCGGCCTCCCGCCGCGCCTGAATACCGACCGTCACCTGGCCGCGACTCATCAGCGACTGGGCGGCGGCCTTCGCATGCCGCTCAAGGGTGTCGAACCCGGGCGGCCCCCGGAACCGGACCTCCAGCCCGCGCCCGTTCACAGAGCGGGCCTCGATCGTCCACACCCACCCATCCAGACTGCCGTCGGCCCGGCCAAAGCCGGTCATACCGGACAGGGTGCTCATCGCGGCTGCACCCCCCGCGGCAGAATGGTGATCTCGGCCCCGGCCTCCGACGCCGCCTCATCCACGACCGGGGCCTCCACGGGGGGCAGTCCCTGTCTCTGGCGCTCGATCGCCCGCCACCGCGCCACATTCTGCTGATGCTCGGGATAGGTCGAGGCAAAGGCGTGCCCCCCGGTTCCATCAGCCACGAAGAACAGGGCGTCGGAGCGCGGCGGGTTCAGCACGGCGGCAATCGCCTCCCGCCCCGGGTTGGCAATCGGCGTCGGCGGCAGTCCGTCGATCTGATAGGTGTTCCACTCGGTCCGGCGATCCAGTTCCGAGCGGCGGATGCCCCGGCCCAGCGGCCGCCCGCGGGTAATGCCATAGATGATGGTCGGATCGCTCTCCAGTCGCATGCCCAGCCGGATCCGGTTCGAGAACACCGACGCCACCATGGGCCGCTCCTCGGCCACGGCGGTTTCCTTTTCCACAATCGAGGCCAGGATCACAGCTTCCTCGGGCGAGCGGACCACAGTGTTCGGGCTGCGCTGCGCCCACAACTCGGCCAGGTTGCGATCATGGGCGCGCTGCATGCGGGCGATGACCGAGGCCCGGCTTTCACCCCGCGTGATCTCATAGGTGTCGGGCCACAGCGTGCCCTCTTCCGGGATCTCGATCTCGCCGGTCAGAAGCTCTTCCGCCATCAGGATGTCAAAGGCCCGGGCCGACGACCACCCCTCGGGAAGGGTCACATAGTGGCGCACCACCCGGCCCT
>CAYNDG010000181.1:0-4069 GCA_964395805.1 uncultured Brevundimonas sp. | reverse complement strand
GGGGGAGCCGACCGCATGGCCGGGGACTTGAGGGCTCGCCCCCCGGAAGTCAACTCAATCCTTTCGCGCCCGCGAATAGATTTCGCTTATGCGAAAGCCTATGGTGATGATCTCATCCTCCGGAGGACGCCGCGTGCTGCCCACCTTGCGCCAGCTGCAGTATCTCAAACTTCTGGCCGAGCATGGCTCGTTCAGCCGCGCCGCCGAGGCCGCCCATGTCAGCCAGCCGGCGCTGAGTTCGGGCGTCCAGGAACTGGAGCGCATCCTCGGCGCCCCGGTCGTCGAGCGGACGCGGGGTCGGGTCCAGTTGACGGCCGTGGGGGGCGAGGCCGTGCGCCGGGCCGAGGATGTTCTGGCCCGCACCGAGGACCTGGTCGAGGCGGCGCGCAACGCGGGCAAACCCTTGTCGGGACGGTTTCGCCTGGGGGTGATCCCGACGGTCGCGCCCTTCCTGCTGCCGGCCAAACTGCCGGGGCTCAAGGTTGCCTACCCCGCCCTGCGCCTGTTCATCCGCGAGGACCTGACTCCGCGTCTGGTGGCCGGTCTGAAGGCCGGACAGCTGGATGCCGCCGTCATCGCCCTGCCCTACAATGCACCGGGCTTCGACCACGCCCGCATCGGCGATGACGAGATTCTGGCCGCCGCCCCCATCGGTCACCGGCTGGCCGGTTCCGGCCCGATTCCGCCCGGCTCGCTGGGCGCCGATGACCTGATCCTTCTGGAAGACGGCCACTGCCTGCGCGGTCAGGCCCTGGCCGCCGTCGATATCGAGGCCCCGCGCGGCGAAGACGTCTTTGCCGCCACCTCGCTGCATACTCTGGTGCAGATGGTGTCCTCGGGTCTGGGGGTCAGTTTCCTCCCCGAGATGGCCGTGCGCGCAGGGCTTGCCGATGATCCGGGCGTCGTTGTCCGCCCCATCAGTGCCGACGCACCCCGGCGCGAGATTGTGGTGGCGTGGCGCACCGGCTCCAGCCGCGCCGCCGAGGCCCGCCTGCTGGCCCAGGCCCTCAAGCTGGACTGAAGCCGCCGCCTTCATTGCTGAAAATACACTAGGGGGCCGTCGAAAGTCGGGGCATGGGACGGATCAGCTTATCCCCATAACCCCGATCCGTGACATGATCCGACCCCTTGCCGCCGCTGCCGTCCTTATGGCCCTTGCGGTCACGCCCGCCTGTGCCCCGGTCGTCGAGGGCGGCCCGCCGCTCGCCCTGCCGCCCGGCCTTGCCGAGACCGCCTCGATCGGGAGCATCACCCTGTCCACCGGATGGCTGCGGGCCGAGGACGATGTCGGCGACACCTTCATCGAGGAAGTCGGCGAGGAAATGCGCACCTGCGCCTACGGCACCTGGCCGCTCAATCTGCGCCTTCACATCGAGGAGCTGGATCGCGAGGGGCGGCTGACCATGGCCGTGCGAGGTCGGGGCCGCCACTATGCCCGCGGCATCGCCGAACTGGTCGACCCGCGCTCGGGCACCGTGGTCGGTCGCTATCCGCTGGAAGTCGAGGTCGACGCCGGTGGGCGCGTGGCCGGCATCTTCGGCGACCGCCAGATGATCGTCGCCGAGGCCTTCGGCCGGGCCCTGTGCGACGCCGCCTTTGCCCGCAATCCCCGCCGGGCGGGGCCTCATAACGCAACACCGAACTGATGCGCCGCCTGCTTTCCTGCCTCATGACGGCCGGCCTGCTGAGCGGGTGTTCGGCGGACTTCTGGGACATGGACCCCGAAATGCGGATTGCCCTTCCTCCCGGGCAGGCGACCGCGCTTCGGGTCGACCGGATCGAGGTCCGCAGCAGTTACTATGACCCGCCGGATGCTTTCTCGGAGGCCTTCATTCCGGCCTTTCGCAGCCAGACCGACGTCTGCGCCCGAGGCCCGGACGCGGTCCGGGCGGTGGTCTTCATCCATGCGCTTGACCGGGGCAGCACGCTGCTCGACGAGCGGGGACAGGCGCGCCTGTCCGGCAGCGTCGATCTCGTCGACCGGCGTGGGCGCGTTCTCGGGCGCTATCCTGTGTCGGCGACCCTCTCCGGGCCGGGGGGCGACCTTGGTGAACGCCGCACGGCACTTGCGGAGGCGTTGGGTGCCGAGCTCTGTCGCGAGGCCTTCGCTGCGGGGGGTTGACACGAAAAAGGCCGGAGCGAGCCCCGGCCTTTTCCCGTGATGGTCCAGTGGACCGTCAGTCGCGGGCCAGGTTCCGCAGGACGTAGGGCATGACGCCTCCGGCGCGGAAATAGTCCAGCTCCGTCGCATTATCGATGCGGCAGCGGACCGGGAAGCGGGCCATCTTGCCGTCGGCGGCGCGGAACAGCTCGACCCACAGATCCTGACGCGGCTTCAGCTTGCCGACATTGGCATCCGACAGGCCGCGGATGGTGACGATTTCCTCGCCCGTCAGGCCCAGGCGGGTCCAGCCGTCCTGTTTGAACTGCAGCGGCACCACGCCCATGCCGATCAGGTTGGACCGGTGAATGCGCTCGTAGCTCTCGGCGATCACGGCGCGAACGCCCAGCAGGCGCGTACCCTTGGCCGCCCAGTCGCGCGAGCTGCCCGTGCCGTATTCCTTGCCGGCGAACACCACCAACGGACGCCCCTCGGCCTGATAGCGCATGGCCGCGTCATAGATCGACATGGTGTCGCCCGACGGGAAGTGTTTGGTCACCCCGCCCTCGATGTCCGGGGTGATCCGGTTGCGGATGCGGATGTTGGCAAAGGTGCCGCGCATCATCACCTCGTGGTTGCCGCGACGGGCGCCGTACGAGTTGAAGTCCAGCGCATCGACGCCGTGCTCGGTCAGATAGGCGCCGGCGGGCGAGCTCTTCTTGATCGACCCGGCCGGGCTGATGTGGTCGGTGGTGATCGAGTCGCCGAAGATGCCCAGGATCCGCGCCTCAATGACGTCGGCGACCGGCGCCGGCTCCATGGTCATGCCCTCGAAATAGGGCGGGTTCTGCACATAGGTCGAGGTGTCGTCCCAGGCGTAGGTCTGGCCGCCTTCGATATCGATGCCCTGCCAGTGCTTGTCGCCCTTGAAGACGTCGGCATAGCGTTTGGCGAACATGGCCGGGGTGACCGACTTCTTCTGGATGTCGGCGATTTCCTGGTTGGTCGGCCAGACGTCTTTAAGGAAAACGTCCTTGCCCTTTTTGTCCTTGCCGATCGGATCTTTCGTGATGTCGATGCGCATCGAACCGGCCAGGGCATAGGCCACGACCAGCGGCGGGCTGGCCAGATAGTTGGCCTGAACGTCGGGGTTCACGCGGCCCTCGAAATTCCGGTTGCCCGACAGCACCGAGGTGGCGACCAGACCATTGTCATTGATGGCCTTCGAGATCGCCGGGTCCAGCGGACCCGAGTTGCCGATACAGGTGGTGCAGCCATAGCCGACCAGGTTGAAGCCCATGGCGTCCAGATCTTCCTGCAGGCCGGCGGCGGTCAGATAGTCGGTGACCACCTGCGAGCCCGGCGCGAGCGAGGTCTTGACCCAGGGCTTGACCGACAGGCCCAGTTTGCGGGCCTTGCGCGCCACCAGACCGGCGGCGATCAGCACCGACGGGTTGGAGGTATTGGTGCAGGATGTGATGGCGGCGATCACGACATCGCCGTCGCCGAGGTCGAACTTTTCGCCCTCAACGGCCACGCGCGGCGCATCGACCTCGCGGCCGAACACTTCGCCCAGGGCGGTGTGGAAGGCCGGAGCGGCATTGGTCAGCTCGACCCGGTCCTGCGGGCGCTTGGGTCCGGCCAGCGACGGCACGACCTCGGCCATGTCCAGTTCCAGAACGTCGGTGAACACCGGGTCCTCGGAGCTCTCGTCGATCCACAGGCCCTGTGCTTCGGCATAGGCCTTGACCAAGGCGACGCGCGCCTTGTCGCGGCCGGTGGCCGTCAGATAGTCGAGGGTCGCCTGCGACACAGGGAAGAAGCCGCAAGTCGCGCCGTATTCAGGGGCCATGTTGGCGATGGTCGCCTGGTCCTCGATGGTCAGGACGTTGACGCCCGGGCCGAAGAATTCAACGAACTTGCCGACCACGCCCTTCTTGCGCAGCATCTGGGTGACGGTCAGCACCA
>CAYNDG010000180.1:0-4070 GCA_964395805.1 uncultured Brevundimonas sp. | reverse complement strand
AGGAAAGTCGAGACGATGACCACAGACCGCTTGTTGATGGGTTCCGGTGCGCTTCTCGCCATAGCGGCGCTCACCCTCACCTGGCTGTTCGTTGCCCATCTGCCTGGCATGACGCCTCTGGACCTGTTTCTCGACGCATCCGTCCTTCTCAAGCTGATTCAGATGGCCCTGGTTCTCGCGGGCCTGCTGGCGATCATCGGCGGAGTGACCGGGATGCGGTTCCTTGCCTTGCTCGGCAGCGGGCTCGCGGTTGGGCTGGGCCTGATCGGCCTCGCCTATTCCGAAATGATCATCCAGCAAGCCATGGCTGCGGTCGGACCTGTCGGATTTGCGGTCACGGCGCCCAGCCACGCCGAAGGCCTGCAGTGCCTTGTCATGGGGCTGGTCATCTCAACGACCGCGCTGGCCTTGCTGAAACTGCGCGGTCGTTGAACGCCGGACAGGCGCCTACCGAAAGCCGAACAGGTTCAGCAGACCGCGTCGGGGCGCCGCAAAGCCCCAGATGCCGTTGGACAGTTCGCCGGCCGCGAACTGCACGGACGAGGCCTCGTCGCCCATCTCATAGACGGTCAGCTGGTGGGCCTCACCGCGATACAGAGGGCTGGCGATCCATATGTCATCCTCGCCGGTCCGGCGCCAGGCATGATCCCACACGCCTAGCCCGCCGATGACCGTGTCATCGCCCTGGGTGCAGCCGAACCGGACGATGCGCCAGCGGGCCATGCTCAGCTCGCCGCGAACTCGCTCAGGGCATCCATGACGGCGCGGTTCTGGTCGTCGGTGCCGATGGTGATGCGCAGACCCTCGGGCAGGCCATAGCCGCCGACCGGGCGGACGATGATGCCCTTTGAGTTCAGATAGGCGTTGGCGGCCTGGCACTGATCCGCATCCTTGAAGCGGACCAGCACGAAGTTCCCGGCGCTGGGCAGGACCTGAAAGCCAAAGCCGCGGATGGCCTGGGTCAGGCGCGGGCGCCAGGTCTGGATCAGCTCGCGCGAGGCCTGCTGGTGGGCTTCATCGCCCAGCGCCGCCACCGCCGCCTCGATCCCGGCGACCGAGACATTGAACGGCAGGCGGATGCGATCGACCGCCTCGGCCACCTTCAGCGGGGCATAGCCATAGCCGATGCGCAGGCCGCCGAGGCCGTGGATCTTGGAGAAGGTGCGGGTGACGACGATGTTGTCGCTGTCACGGGCCAGATCGAAACTGGTCTGCCAATCGGCCTCGGTGACATATTCGGCATAGGCCTCGTCGATCACCAGAATGACGTCGGGCGACAGGGCGGCGTGTAGCTGGCGGATTTCATCGGCGGTATTGTAGCTGCCGGTCGGGTTCGACGGGCTGGAGACATAGACGATGCGGGTGCGCTCATCGACCTGACCCATAATGGCCTCGGGCGTGAGTTTGTAGTCCGGCTCGGGCGCCAGCTTGACGTCGGCCTGATTGGCTTTCGCCGAGATGCGAGGAAGCCGTACTGGCCCGAGACGATATTGTCGCCGGGCGTCAGATAGGTCTGGTTCAGAAGCGCAAACACCTCGTCCGAGCCATTGCCGAAGATCAGCCGCTCGGGCTCAAGCCCCATCTTGTCGGCGACCGCTGTGCGCAGTTTCGCCGCCCGGCCGTCGGGATAGATGTGAATGCCGCTGACCGCCTTTGCATAGGCCTCGCGCGCCTTCTCGCCGGCGCCCAGCATGTTCTCGTTCGAGGACAGCTTCATTGGCTCGGCCACGCCGTCGATCTTCGATTTGCCGCCGACATAGGGGGCGATGTCGAGAATCCCCGGCTTGGGAGCAGGCACCTTGGCGTCGGTCATGGGGTCCTCGCGGGGTCTGAATTTCAGAAAAGGGGCGCAGCGCCGATGACGCCGGTCAGGGTGCCGGGCAGGCCGTCCAGCCGCCCGTCGTCGGCCTGCACATAGCCTGCGATCATCATCAGCTTCAAGCCGCCGGTTGCGATCAGCGGCGCGGCGGCCAGACCATTCAGGCCCAGAACCTCGACCAGACGGGTCTCGGGCAGGGGCGAATCCGTGACCCAGAAGGTGCGGTCGTCACCGGTCGGCTCGGGGTTGCCCCGGCCAATCATCAGCGCCTGCGGCAGGCGCGCGGCCGTGTCGGGCAGGGCGCCGATGACACGCACCTCGGGCAGGGCCAGAAGCCGCCCCCACCAGGCCGTGACCCCGGCCAGATCCATCAGTACGCGGGCGCCATCGGCGGCCTGCTTCAACCCGTCCTCGGCCTTCGTCAGCCGCTCGAAGCCGAGACCGAACCGGTCGGCGGCCAGCAGGGCCGACAGGCCACCATGCACGTGAAGCGGCGCTGACGTCGCGCCCTCCACCCGGCCCAGCACCGCGCGAACCGTGTCCTTCTGATTGGCGGGCAGGGCATTCAGCATGTGCCTCAGATCCGCCGTCGCCTCGCCGTCACCGGACGGGGGCGCGAGGTCGGACAGGGCCTCTATCAGCCGGGTCAGATCGCTTGCGGCCATCAGAACAGCCGGGGCGCGGGCGCAAGCGTAAAGGGCCCCAGCCAGGTGCGACCGTCGCGGAACTCCAGCACCAGCGACACCGGCGCCTGCTCGGCCACGGCGGCGGCACCCGCAGCGGCGGCGGCCTGTGCCCGGTCCACCGCCCCGTCCTCGGTGCCCGCCAGACCGGCCAGCGCCGGCGCGGCGCGTTCCGAGCGCACGCTCAGGCTGCCGGTCAGCCGTCCGGTCTCGTCGGCAACCAGCGGCCCGCCGGTCATCAGGGCGCGGCTGTCGCCTGACTGCAGCTCGACCCGCACATTGGCAAAGCGCCCCCCGGCCCGGGTCCAGGTGTCGAAGACGCCGGCGCTGTCCATGCCGGTCAGGGCCCCGGCCCGTTCCAGCGTCACCTCGGTGCGCACGCTCAGCCGCCCCTCGCCAGTCAGCCGGTCGACCGGGCCCGCCTCACGTCCCGTGCCCTCGACCATCTGGAACAGGACATCGAGGTCGTCCGGACCCGGCGCCGGGGCGTCTGCATCCCGGGGCCGGGCCGTGGCCGGGCGGGCCTCCAGCGTCAGGCGATCGGCGGCGGAAATCGGAAAGGCCTCGGCCCCCGGCTCGGCGCGGAAGGTTGGTTTGATCAGCTCCAGCGCCATCTGCGGCCAGGCGCCGGAGACATCGCGGGCGCTCATGCGAATGGCGTCCGCCCTCACGAACACCCGGCCCTTGTCGCCGCGCACCATGGTCAGGCCGTCGGGAACGACCACCACCCAGTGCAGGGGGGCATAGGCACTGGCCTCGGCCTCGACCACCGGGGCTCTGGCGCCATGGCCCGAGGGGGCGACCACCGAGACATCCCGCATCGCGAGATGCGCCCGGAACGGCCAGCCGCTGATGTCGATCTTGCCGTGGCCGATCTCCCAGCCGGCCTCTCGCAGGGCGTCGCCACGGGCCAGGACTTCCTGCTCGACCCTCTGGACCAGTACAAACCACCAGACCGTCCAGGCGACCAGCAGGGCCAGCACCACGATCAGCGGGATGAACAGGCCCCGGCGGCTGTGGCGGCGGGCGGGCATGTCAGCGGTCATTCAGACGTCCTGTGATCTTCGGGGCCGAGGAACCGGGAGAGGGTCGTGACCGCTTCGGCCAGTTCCATGCGCTCGACCTCTACACCGGGGGGCAGGCCGCCGAAAAGCCGCGTGGGGCAGGCCGCATCCAGCATGACGAACACCCCCTTGTCATCGGCGCGCCGGATCAACCGGCCAAAGGCCTGGGCCATGCGGCCGCGCGCCAGGGCATCGTCATAGATGCGGCCTCCGCCTGAAGCGTCGGCGCGCGCGAACCGTTCCCGGCGCGCCCGGTGCAACAGGTCCGGCCGGGGCCAGGGCACCCGGTCAAAGACCAGCAGCCGCAGCGACCTTCCCGGCACATCCACGCCGTCGCGGATGGCATCGGTGCCCAGCAGACAGCTGTCGCGCTCGGTCCTGAACACATCGACCAGCGCCCCCACATCCAGAGGATCGATGTGCTGGGCATAGAGGGGCAGGCCCGCACGGCCCAGTTCGGGCCCCAGCAGGCCATAGACCGCCTTCAACCGGCGGATGGCGGTA
>CAYNDG010000179.1:2855-4080 GCA_964395805.1 uncultured Brevundimonas sp. | reverse complement strand
CGCCACGGCCTGACGGTGGAAGAGGTCCATGCCGCCTGTTCATATGAGCCCTGGTTCCTGCGCCAGATCGCCGACATCGTGCGCGAGGAAGGCCATCTGCGGGTGCGGGGCCTGCCGTCTCCTCCCCCATCGGGGGAGGGGGACCGCGAAGCGGTGCAGGGGGCCAGCCGCGAATTCCGCCGCCTGAAAGCGATGGGCTTCGCTGATGCCCGCATCGCCGCCCTGACCGGCACCACCGAGGCTGCGGTCAGGAAGGCCCGTCGCGCGCTGGACGTGCGCCCGGTGTTCAAGCGCATCGACACCTGCGCCGCCGAGTTCGCCTCGGCCACCGCCTATATGTATTCGACCTATGAGACCGGCGCGCTCGGCCAGGTGCCCGAGTGCGAGTCTCGCCCCTCGGATCGCCGAAAGGCCATCATCCTCGGCGGTGGTCCGAACCGGATCGGGCAGGGGATCGAGTTCGACTACTGCTGCTGTCACGCGGCCTTTGCCTTTGCCGAGATCGACGTCGAGTCGATCATGGTCAACTGCAATCCCGAGACCGTCTCGACCGACTATGACACCTCCGACCGCCTCTATTTCGAGCCGCTGACGGCCGAGGATGTGCTGGAGCTGATCGACGTCGAGCGCCGGGCCGGCGACCTGATCGGTGTGGTCGTCCAGTTCGGAGGCCAGACCCCGCTGAAGCTGGCCCATGCGCTTCAGGAAGACGGCGTGCCGATCCTCGGCACCAGCGTCGACTCGATCGACCTCGCCGAGGACCGCGAGCGGTTCCAGGTCATGCTGCACGACATCGGCCTGATGCAGCCGCCGAACGCGCTCGCCCGCTCGGCCGAGGAAGCCGCGCAGAAGGCCGAGGCGGTCGGCTATCCGGTGGTTCTGCGCCCCTCATACGTGCTCGGCGGACGCGGCATGATGATCGTCCACGACCGCGAGCAGCTGGACCGCTACGTCGGCGAGGCCATGCGGGTGTCGGGCGACGATCCGGTCCTGATCGACCATTATCTGAACCGCGCCACCGAGGTCGACGTCGACGCCCTGTGCGATGACGAGACGGTGTTCGTCGCCGGGGTGCTGGAGCATATTGAGGAGGCCGGCGTCCATTCGGGCGACAGCGCCTGTTCCATGCCACCCTATTCCCTGTCGGCTGAAGTGGTGGCCGAGCTGATGCGCCAGACCGAGGCCATGGCCAGGGCGCTCAAGGTGCGCGGCCTGATGAACGTCC
>CAYNDG010000179.1:0-2830 GCA_964395805.1 uncultured Brevundimonas sp. | reverse complement strand
GGAGCCGCGCATCTTCGTGCTGGAGGTCAATCCCCGCGCCAGCCGCACCGTGCCCTTCGTCGCCAAGACCATCGGCCAGCCGATCGCCGCCATCGCCGCCAAGGTCATGGCCGGCGTGCCGCTGGCCTCGTTCGGGCTGGAGCACCGCCCCTATGACCATATCGCGGTCAAGGAGGCGGTCTTTCCCTTCGCCCGCTTTGCCGGGGTCGACACCATCCTCGGCCCGGAGATGCGTTCGACCGGCGAGGTCATGGGCCTGGACTGGAAGCGCGACGGCGAGCCCGACATGGCCGACGCCTTTGCCCGCGCCTTTGCCAAGAGCCAGATCGGCGGCGGCACGAGCCTGCCGGCCAAGGGCTGCGCCTTCGTCTCGGTCAAGGATTCCGACAAGCCCTTCATCGTCGAGCCTGTCGCCTTGCTGCTGAAACAGGGGTTTGAAGTGATCGCCACCGGCGGCACCCACGCCTGGCTGGTCCAGCAGGGCCTGCCGGTCGGTCATGTGAAAAAGGTGCTGGAAGGCCGCCCCAACATCGTCGACGCCATGAAGAACCGCGACGTCCAGCTGGTCTTCAACACCACCGAGGGCAAACAGTCCCTGCAGGACAGTTTCAGCCTGAGGCGGACCGCCCTGATGATGAAGATCCCCTATTACACCACGACCGCAGGGGCGCTGGCCGCCGTCCACGCCATCGCCGCCATCCGCAATGACGATCTCGACGTCCGCCCGCTGCAGGCCTACGCCTGATGGGCCGGAGCCGCCGCGTCATCCTGGCGACCGGCGGCTCACTCGGGGACATTCACCCGGTCATTGCCATCGGCGTCGCGTTGCAGCGGCGGGGTCTGGCGGCCACGGTCGCAACCTCGGTCGATTACCGCGCCAAGATTGAGGCCGAGGGTCTTGCCTTCCGGGATGTGGGCCCGAGCATCGCCCGCCTTGTGGCGGATACGGGTCTGGACCTGCCGCAACTCACCGAGCGCATCGCCCGGTCCGATCGCTTCCTGTTCGAGCGTATCATGCTGGCCTATGCGGCCGACAGCACGCGGCAGATGATCGAGGCCAGTCGTGACGCCGACATCGTGGCAGGCCTGTCCTTCGCCGTGGGCGCGCGCATCGCGGCGGAACTGCTGGACAGGCCCTTTGTGTCTGTCGCCCTGCAGCCGACCACGGTCTTCTCCATCTTCGACCCGCCCCGACTGCCGCGCGCCCCGTGGCTCGGGCCGGCACGCGGAGGGCTCAGGCTGGCGGCAAATCGCGCCACGCTTGCGGTGGCGCGGCGCACGACGGCGCCCTGGACCCGCCGCATCAACATGCTCCGTACAGATCTTGGCGCGCGCGCATCGCCCGGCGACATCGTCTTCGATGCCCTGCGCCATGCCGATCTCGCCCTCGGGCTCTACTCTCCGCTGCTTTCCCCGCGTCAGCCGGATGCGCCAGCCAATTTCGAGGTGGTCGGCTACGCCCCGTATGACAGCGACGCAGGCGGCCCATCGGTCCTTCCGCCGCAGCTCGCCGCGTTTCTGGGAGCCGGTCCGCCTCCGGTCGTCTTCACCCTCGGCAGCGCCGCCGTGAACATGGCGGGCGATTTCTATGTCCAGGGCCTCGCCGCCGCGCGTGAGCTGGGCAGGCGCAGTGTTTTGTTGGTCGGCCCGTACGGTAACCCGGCTGTCGCGGACGGTCCGGATTCGCTCGCCCTTCCCTATGCGCCCTACTCCCTGCTGTTTCCCCGGGCCGCAGCCATCGTGCATCAGGGTGGCGTCGGCACGACCCAGCAGGCCCTGCGCGCCGGGCGACCCCAGCTGGTCGTGCCGCATCTGGGCGACCAGTATGATAATGCCGCCCGCGTCGTGCGTCTTGGCGCAGGACTGACTCTCGGGCGCGCAAGGTTCGGTCGTCATGGACCAGCGACGCTGGCGCGGCTGCTCGGCGATCCGGCGATCCGTGACACCGCCCGCTCTGTGGGGGCTGTCGCCAGGCAGGAGGACGGCGCCGAGGTCGCCGCAGGTCTGATCGCGGCGCTTTAGTGCTGCAGACATGGTACCGCCTGAACCTTGCAAGGTCTGCCTGCCAGCACGCCCCCGCAGAACGCTGAAATGGGCTTTACGAACGGCGGGCCGGGCTTGATCATGGGCCGGACTGCGGAGGCCTGCCCATGATCATCGTGCACCACCTTAACGACAGCCGGTCCCAACGGGTGCTGTGGCTGCTCGAGGAACTGGGCCTGCCCTATGAGGTCAAAGGCTATCAGCGTGACGCGAAGACCATGCTGGCCCCGCCCGAGCTGAAGGCCATCCATCCGCTCGGCAAGTCGCCGGTGGTTGATGACGGCGACATCCGTGTCGCCGAGACCGGGGCCATCGTCGACTATCTGGTCGAGACCCACGGCAAGGGTCGGCTGGCCCCGCCGGCCGGGACCGAGGCCGGTCGCCGCTATCGCTACTGGCTGCACTATGCCGAGGGATCGGCCATGCCGCCCCTGCTGCTCAAGCTGGTGTTCAGCCAGCTGCCGAAACGCGCGCCGGGTCTGGTGCGTCCGCTGGTCAGCTCCATCGCCGGCAAGGCCCAGTCGGGCTTCATCGATCCCCAGCTGCAGGCCCATATCGATTTCTGGGAAGCCGAGCTGACCGCCCATCCGTGGTTCGCGGGCAGCGCCTTCTCGGCCGCCGACATCATGATGAGCTTTCCGATCGAGGCGGGGGCCACCCGCATCCCCGGCTTCGATCGTCGCCCGAAGCTGAAGGCCTTCCTCGAGACGATCCATGCGCGCCCGGCCTGGCAGCGGGCGCTGGAGCGCGGCGGGCCCTACAGCTACGCCTGACCGCACGATCATTC
>CAYNDG010000178.1:268-4097 GCA_964395805.1 uncultured Brevundimonas sp. | reverse complement strand
TCAAACTGGCCATCTGGGCCGAACAGGGCCACAGCCTGTTCCTGCCCGACACCCCCGGGGCAGACCCCGCAGCCCTGATGCCCGAAAACAACTGGGGCTGGGTGTAGGACCCGGTTCGGACTGGCCGTAGCGGCCCGGCACCACAGGCCATATCCGGAAGGCGCGCGGGGATATCATCCAGGCCCCGGCCTTCCGGATATGGCTTGCCAGCCGGCGTGCGACGGGAAAGGATCGATCCATGACCCAACGCCCCGCAGTCCTGATCATGCAGCGGCATCTGGCGCCACTGACCGGCTTTCTGGAGTCGACCTATGACGTCTACCGGTTCTGGGAGCATCCGCCGGTCGAGGCCGAACGGGACATCCGGGCCCTGGTGGTGGCCGGCGAGTTTCCGCTCGACACAGGCCTGATCGAGCGACTGCCCGCGCTGAAGCTGATCGCCTGTTTCACCTCGGGCTATGACGGCATCGACGTTGACTGGTGCCGGGCCCGCGGCCTGCCGGTCACCCATGCGCCGGCGGTCAATCACGAGGATGTCGCCGACCATGCCATCGGCCTGATCCTCGCCTCGCGCCGGCGGCTGGTCGAGGGCGACCGGGCGGTCCGCAGCGGCGGCTGGACCGCCGAGGCACGGCTGATCACGCCGTCGCTGAAGGGGGCACGGGTCGGGATCGTCGGCATGGGCCTGATCGGTCAGGCGCTGGCGCAAAGGGCCGAGGCGCTGCGGATGTCCGTCCAGTGGTGGGGGCCCCGGCCCAAGGACGTCGAATGGCCCCGGGCCGAAAGCCTACTGGAGCTGGCGCGCGGGTCGGACATTCTGGCGGTGGCCTGCAAGGCCGACGAGGACAACCGCGGCCTGATCGACGCCGACGTCATGGCGGCGCTGGGGTCATCCGGCCTGCTGGTCAATGTGGCGCGCGGCAGTCTGGTCGATGAGGACGCCCTGATCGCGGCGCTGAAGGCCGGCACGCTGGGCGCCACGGCGCTGGACGTCTATGAGGACGAGCCGACCGATCCGGCGCGCTGGGCCGATGTGCCGAACACGGTGCTGACCCCGCACACGGGGGGCGCCACGACCGAGTCGGTGCAGGGCATGCTGATGCTGCTGATGCAGAATCTGGCGGCGCTGTTCGCGGACCAGCCGCTGGTCACCCCGGTTCCGGACTAGCGGTCGCGGCGGGGGCGTTCATCCTCGGTGACGACACCGTCGCCGTCGACATCCATCATGGCGAACAGGGCGCCGGCGGCCTCGCGGACTTCGTCACGGGTCAGGGTGCCGTCGCCGTTCTGATCGGCGCGGCGCAACATACGGGCCCCACCCCGGCCATCGCCGGCGGCCAGTTCCGCGGAGGTCAGCCGTCCGTCACCGTCGACGTCCAGCCGGTCAAAGCCGGCCAGCATCCGCTGTTCCAGCGCGGCACGGGTCTGGTCACCGCCGTCCGGGCCACGCCGGCGACGGTCCCTGAACCCTTCACCGGCACCTGCGATGGGCGCCGTGGCGGCCTCTGGCGACGCCTGCTCGGTCGGCTCGGGCCCGGGGACCTGGGCCGCGACCGGCGCCGCAACGTCTTCCCGCTCGGGCGCAGGGCCGCACGCCGACAGGGCCAGCACCAGACCGGCGACGGACATCGGATACAGTTTGGACACGGACACCTCCTTGCTTGTCATTGGAAACTCACGCGCCGGCCCGCGCGTTCCGTCGCCCGATTTTGCTTGCATAATCGTATAAGGATATCTTTATATGATTGAATGACGTGGAGTGCTGACCAGACCATCGAAGCCCTGCGCGGGGCGGGAGAGCCGACGCGGCTGCGCGTACTGGCCCTGTTGGCGGGCGACGAGCTGTCGGTGATGGAGCTGTCGCACATCCTTGACCAGAGCCAGCCGCGCGTATCCCGCCATCTGAAGCTGATGACCGAGGCGGGCCTGATCGAGCGTTTCCCGGACGGGGCCCGGGTCTATTACCGCCTGTCGTCCGAGCCGACGGCCCGGCGTCTGGTCGATACGGTGCTGGACCTGCTGGACGACCGCTCCAGCGAGCAGGATCATCGCCGTCTGGACGAGGTGCGCCGCGACCGCGAGGCCGCCGCCGAGGCCTATTTCGAACAGGTCGCGCCCCAATGGGACCGCATCCGCTCGCTCTATGTCTGCGAGTCGGCGGTCGAGGCCGCCATCGAGCGCGCGGCCGGGCCCGGGCCGTTCGAGCGTCTGGTCGATCTGGGTACGGGATCGGGGCGGATGCTGACCCTGCTGGGCGGGCGGGCGCGCATGGCGGTGGGCCTGGACCTGTCCCAGAACATGCTGAACATCGCCCGCGCCAAGGTCGCCCAGGCCGGCGTCGGCAAGGTCGAGCTTCGCCACGGCGACATCTTTGCCACCCGCCTGCCCTCGCAAAGCGCCGATCTGGTGCTGGTGCACCAGGTGCTGCACTATCTTTCAGACCCGGCGGCGGCCGTCAGCGAGGCGGCGCGTCTGGTGATGCCGGGCGGCAAGCTGCTGATCGTCGACTTCGCCCGCCACGACCTCGAGGAGCTGCGTGAGGAACACCAGCACCGGCGGCTGGGCTTCACCGATGCCGAGATCAATGGCTGGCTGGCAGACGCCGGACTCAAGGCCAGCGCGCCCATCGCCCTGCCGCCCGACAAGGATGGCCTGACCGTGCTGATCTGGACGGCGATACGGCCCGCCAAGGCCCGACGGAGCGCCGCCTTATGACGTCGCTGGCCGAGGCACGCGCCCTGCTGCTCTCCCCGCTTGGCCCGGTGGCGCGTGCGGGCTCGAACCGCAATGCGGTCAAGGTCTCGTTCGAATTCTTCCCGCCCAAGTCCGATGAGGCCGAGGCCACGCTGTGGAAGGCCATCCGGCGGCTGGAGCCGCTGAACCCGGGCTTTGTGTCGGTGACCTATGGCGCGGGCGGATCGACGCGTGAGCGGACCCACCGCACGGTGCAGCGCATTCTGGCCGAGACGGGGCTGGCCCCTGCCGCCCACCTGACCTGTGTCGAGGCCTCGCGCGGCGAGGTCGATGATGTCATCGCCGAGTACAAGGCCGCCGGGGTTCGCCACATCGTGGCGCTGCGGGGTGATCCGCCAGGCGGGAACGGAATCGGCGGGGTCTATCAGCCACGCGCCGACGGCTATGCCAATGCCACCGAACTGACCGCCGCCATCGCCCGGCACGGCGACATGGACATCTCGGTCGGCGTCTATCCGGAGAAACACCCCGAAAGCCCCTCGATCGAGCATGACATCGATGTGCTGAAGGCCAAGATTGACGCCGGCGCGACCCGCGCCGTCAGCCAGTTCTTCTTCGACATAGACGCCTTCCTGCGGTTCCGCGACCGGGTGCGGGCGGCGGGCGTCACCCTGCCCCTGATCCCCGGGATCATGCCGGTGTCCAACTTTGCCGGGCTGAAGCGGATGAGCGCGGCATGCGGCGCCTCCGTGCCCGACTGGCTGGCCGCGCATTTCGACGGGCTGGACGACGATCCCGAGACCCGCAAGCTGCTGGCCGCCTCGGTCGCCGCCGAGATGTGCGCCCGCCTGCAGGAAGAGGGCTTTGCCGACTTCCACTTCTACACCCTGAACCGCGCCGATCTGGTCTATGCCATCTGCCGGGTGCTGGGCGTGCGGGAACAACATTCCTCCCCCCTCGGGGGAGGTGTCGGTGAAGCCGACGGAGGGGGCAGCCCCCTCCACCACCCTCCGGGCGGTCCCCCTCCCCCGATGGGGGAGGATTTTCGATGACCCGCGCCGAACGCATTGCGGCCCTGTATGCCGCCGCGAAGGACCGCATCCTGGTGCTCGACGGGTCGTGGGGCGTGATGATC
>CAYNDG010000178.1:0-214 GCA_964395805.1 uncultured Brevundimonas sp. | reverse complement strand
GTCGGTCAGATGAAGGGTAATAACGACATCCTGTGCCTGACCCGGCCCGACGTCATCGCCGATCTGCACGACCGGTATTTCGCCGCTGGCGCCGACATCTCCGAGACCAACACCTTCTCGGCCACCACCATCGCGCAGGAAGACTATCGCCTCGACGCAGACGCGGTCCGGGACATCAATCTGGAGGGGGCGAAACTGGCCCGCGCCGCCGCCG
>CAYNDG010000177.1:0-4108 GCA_964395805.1 uncultured Brevundimonas sp. | reverse complement strand
CCCCTTGCGGTGACGCAGACCGCGATAGCAGGCCAGGTCCATCAGGCGCTTGATGTTCATCGAGGTCTCACGGCGCAGGTCGCCCTCGACCGTGTGGTCGCTGTCGATCGTCTCGCGGATCTGCAGGACCTCGGCGTCGGTCAGGTCGTTGACCCGACGCGAGGCGTCAATGCCCACCTTCTCGGTGATTTCCCTGGCAGCGGCCGGGCCGATACCGTGAATGTACTGAAGCGCGATCAGGACGCGCTTGTTGGTCGGAATGTTGACGCCAGCGATACGGGCCACGAATATCTCCAATAACGCGTTTCCAGACGCAGAAATCGCTCCGGTCAACAGACCAGGAGCGTGTCGCGCCCTTCGCGGAAGCGCGCCTTATACAGGGGATTCAGCTTGCGTCAATGGTTGGCGGACCGATGGGCGTCACCGGGGACGCCCAAAGTCAATTCCCACCACGATGCGGCGGCCCGGCTGGGGCCTGCCGCCTTCAGACGGTGGTCGGAACCGGAAGTATTGTGACACGACCAGGCCCGCCTGGCCGAATCCCAGGCCCGGAGGTGACTCGCTGACCACCTGACAGGCCTCCAGCCGCTCATCCAGACGGATGATGCAGGATAATTCGACACGCCCGTAACGACTCCGGGCATTGGCAGGATGGTGCGCGCGGATCTGGTCGACGGTCGGCCCGACAACAAGACGCGCCGGGGCGCTGCCGCTGCCCGGACCGAAACCCTCGCCCGTGCCGGTTCCCGTTCCTGTCCCCTGCCCGCCCAGCCCTTGCCCGGGCGTGGGGGTCGGAAGCGGCGCAATACCCACTTGAGGGGCGGGCTCCGGCGCCGGCTCGGGCGGAGCGACGATTTCGCGCTCAACCTCGGGCGGCGGCTCCGGCGGCCGGTGGATCACCGAAGGGCTGGCCGGCGCCCCTCCCCCCGCTTCCACGGCCGGCTCCGCTGGCGGAGGCGGCGGGGGCGGGGGTGGCTCGGGGGCATAGAGGAAGACATCGACGATTCTCGGCGGCGCCGGGGGCGGGGCCGGCGTCGAACGACTGAGGGCCAGCAGGATCAGGCCGTGCAGGATCAGGACCACAGCCACGGCCCCGCCCCAGCGCGAGGCCCGGCGCTGTCTGGCGGTCAGAGATGAAAAGGTCAGGCCCATCGGCCCAGCTTAACGCCTGAAAGCGGCTTCGGTCGCCGGCTGTCGTCAGGCGCCCGCGAGAACGGCGTCGATGGCACCTGCCACGAGATCGATAGACGCCATGCCGTCGATCTCGATCAGCTTGCCCTGCCCCTCATAGTAGGGAAGCAGCGGGGCCGTCTGACGGTTATAGGCCTCCAGCCGCACGCGGAAGCTGTCGGGATTGTCGTCCGGACGCCCCTGCTCGGCATAACGCTGGGCGATACGGGCCTTGAGTGCCTCGTCATCGACCTTCAGCCGGACGACCCGGTCGATCGTCGAGCCCCGCCGGGACAGCATGACATCCAGAGCCTCGGCCTGTGCCAGAGTGCGGGGAAAACCGTCGAAGATGGCTCCCCCGGCCGCCTCGGCCTCGTCAAGCCTCGCCTCGATCAGGGCCACCACAATCTCGTCGGTGACCAGCTCGCCGCGCTCCATGATCCCCTTGACCGTCTGGCCAAGCTCGGACCCGGACGCGATGGCGGCACGAAGCATGTCGCCCGTCGAGAGCTGGATCATGCCGCGCGTCTCTACGAGACGCTTGGCCTGAGTGCCCTTGCCCGCCGCCGGCGGTCCGAACAGGATCAGGTTCATCGGGTTCCCTCCCCGGCCTAGCGCCGCGCGGGTGCCGGCATGCCACCCCGGCCACCGCCGCCGCGTCCGCGCAGCTTGGCCTTCTTGATCAGCCCCTCATACTGGTGCGCCAGCAGGTGGGACTGGATCTGCGCCACAGTATCCATGGTCACGGACACCACGATCAGGATGGACGTACCGCCGAAGTAGATACCGCCCATCGATCCGACCATGAACTCCGGCAACAGGCAAACGGCCGTAATGTAGGCCGCGCCGATCACCGTCAGCCGGGTCAGGACGTAGTCCAGATACTCCGCCGTGCGCTTGCCGGGACGGATGCCGGGCAGGAAGCCGCCGTACTTGCGCAGGTTCTCGGCCGTGTCCTCGGGGTTGAAGGTGATCGAGGTGTAGAAGAAGCAGAAGAAGATGATCAGGGCGCCGTACAGGATCATGAAGGCCGGCTGACCATGAGTCAGTTGCGCCGTCACAAAGGGGAGCCAGCTCATCCATGCGGGATGGTCGGCATTGGCCGTCATCTGCGCGACCGTGGTCGGCAGCAGCAGCAGCGACGACGCAAAGATCGGCGGGATGACACCGGCGGCATTGACCTTCAGCGGCAGGAACGACCGCTCGCCCCCGGCCATACGATTGCCTTCCTGGCGCTTCGGATACTGGATCAGCAGGCGGCGCTGGGCACGCTCCATGAAGACGATGACGACAATGGTAGCCACGGCGAGGGCGGCGATGAACAGGAGCACGAAGGCCGACATCTGGCCTTGCTGCGCCAGACCCAGCAGGCGGGCGACAGTCGACGGCAGAACCGCCACAATGCCCGCGAAGATGATCAGCGAAATCCCGTTGCCGACACCGCGTGCGGTGACCTGCTCACCCAGCCACATCAGGAACATCGTGCCCCCGGTCAGGCTGACGACAGTCGACACGATGAAGAACAGACCCGGCGAGTCGACCAGATTGGGCTGGGCGTTCAGGCCCACGGCAATCCCCAGGGACTGCATCAGCGCCAGCAGCACGGTCAGATAGCGGGTGTACTGGTTCAGCTGCTTGCGGCCGGCCTCGCCACCTTCCTTCTTGAGCTTCTCCCACGGGGGATACACCGCGCCCATCAGCTGCACGATGATCGAGGCCGAGATGTAGGGCATGACGTTCAGGGCGAACACGGCCATACGCTCGACCGCGCCGCCCGAGAACATGTTGAACATGTCCAGAATGCCGCGCTGGCCGTCCGGGTTCTGGAAGAACTGCAGGAAGGCCTCGGAATTGATTCCGGGGATCGGCACGAACGTCCCGATCCGGTAGACCAGCAGCGCCCCGAGCGTGAACAGAAGGCGTTTATGCAGCTCGGTCGCTTTCGCGAACGAGCCGATGTTCATATTGGCAGCAAGTTGTTCGGCGGCCGAAGCCATAATGGTTTACCCCGACGTTTCAGTCCACGACCGGCCGCGCGCGACCGGATGCCCATTCCCAGATAGGCGAAGGGCGGCCTCTTAGCGAGACCGCCCCGGCGGGTTTATTTTTCAGCCTTGTCCGCAGCCTGGCGGCGGGACCGGGCCGACACCTTGTTGGCGTCGCCCTTGGGGGCCTTCGGCGCAGGGGCCTTGCCCTTGGCGGCATTGCGCTTTTCGATCCGGGCCTTGGCCTTCTCCTCAGCGGCGATGCGCTGCTGCACGACCGAGCCGCCCGCGGCCTCGATAGCCTTGACCGCGCCGGCCGAGGCCGACCACACGACCAGGTTCAGCTTGGCCTTCAGCTCACCGGTGCCCAGGATACGCACGCCGTCCTTGACGCGACGCAGCACACCGGCGGCCACCAGGGCGTCGCCGTTAATTTCGTTCTTGATGTCCAGCTTCCCGGCGTCCACGGCGTCCTGCAGACGCCACAGGTTCACCTCGGCCAGCTTCAGGGCGCCGGGGTTGTTGAAGCCGCGCTTGGGCATACGCATGTAGAGCGGCATCTGGCCGCCTTCGAAGCCCAGCAGGCTGACGCCGGTGCGCGACTTCTGACCCTTGACGCCGCGGCCCGAGGTCTTGCCCTTGCCCGAACCGGGGCCCCGGCCGACGCGCATACGCTTCTTGTGAGCGCCCTCGTTGTCGCGGATTTCGTTCAGTTTCATGTGCCTGATCCTTTCGGGTTCTAGCGCCTGGCACGGCCAGACTCGGCTGTTTTTACTCAGGCAATAGCCAGTAGGCAGTAGGCAGTAAGAGAGCTTTCCCTACTGCCTACTGCCTAAGACCTAATGCCTACTTCTCGACCACTTCCACCATATGGCGGACCTTGGCGATCATGCCACGGACGGCCGGGGTGTCCTCAAGGGTCGACTCACGGCCCATGCGGTTCAGGCCCAGAC
>CAYNDG010000176.1:0-4115 GCA_964395805.1 uncultured Brevundimonas sp. | reverse complement strand
GGCCGGGGCATCGGTGCGGTCATCCAGCCCCAGCAGGGTGATGCGGGCCTCGTCTCGGCTCATGGTGACGCCGGACACGATACGTTTTTC
The DNA here is from genome assembly GCA_964395805.1 of uncultured Brevundimonas sp. Taxonomy (GTDB): domain Bacteria; phylum Pseudomonadota; class Alphaproteobacteria; order Caulobacterales; family Caulobacteraceae; genus Brevundimonas. The sequence continues at coordinate 4,025 of CAYNDG010000176.1, read as the reverse complement.
CACGATCTCTTCCTCGTCGCAGATCAGGGTGCCGCCCTTGTCGGGAAGCCCGCCGTGATCGTCGGGTTCAATAAAGCTGGACAGCACCCGGACGGGCACCTTTTTCGCCATGGCCAGTTCGACCGAGCGGGTCTGGAGTACCTTGGCCCCCAGCGAGGCCATTTCCAGCATTTCCTCGTAGGATATCCGCTCCAGCCGGCGGGCGCGGCTCTCGATGCGGGGGTCGGTCGTATAGACGCCGTCCACGTCGGTGTAGATGTCACACGGACAGCCCAGCGCCGCCGCCACGGCCACGGCCGAGGTGTCGGAGCCGCCCCGACCGAGGGTGGTGATACGGCCGCCGGCCGTCACGCCCTGAAAGCCCGGCACCACGGCGATCTCGCCGCCGTCGACCGCCAGACCCAGCGCCTCGCCCGGAATGTCGATGATCCGGGCCTTGCCGTGCTGGTCGTCGGTCAGGATCGGAATTTGCCAGCCCATCCAGCTGCGGGCCCTGAGGCCCATGTTGCGGAGCGTCAGGGCCAGCAGGCCGGCCGTCACCTGCTCGCCCGAGGCGACGACCGCATCGTATTCGTCGTCTGAGGGATCGATGCCCTGCGCCGGGCGGCCCGCGCCGTCGGTCCATGCAACCAGCTCATTGGTCTTTCCTGCCATGGCCGAGACGACCACGGCCACGCGACGGCCAGCGCGGTATTCGGCGGCCACGATCCGTGCGGCCCGCCGGATCCGGTCCAGGTCACCCATGGAAGTCCCGCCGAACTTCAGCACAAGGCGCGTCATTCTGACCGGGATCCTCTCTTGCAACCGGTGTCGGGGGCGTTCATGCCATAGTCCATGGGCGCTTCTAACGACACGGCCGGGCCGCGCAAACCGAAAACCGATCCGGGCCAGGCCTCGGGTCGGGCGTACAGCGTCGACCCGGCGGATGTGGCGCGCTTTTCGGCGCTGGCCGAGACCTGGTGGGACCCCAAGGGGCCATTTGCGCCGCTGCACCGCTTCAATCCGGTCCGGCTGGGCTTTATCCGGCGCGAGGCGCTGGCGCGGTTCGGGCGCGACGGCGCGGCACGGCGCCCGTTCGAGGGGCTGCGGCTGCTGGATATCGGCTGTGGTGGCGGCCTGTTGTCCGAACCGATGGCGCGGCTGGGCTTTGAGGTCACGGCCGTGGATGCCTCGGAGAAGAATATCGGCACGGCGCGCATGCACGCCGAGGCGCAGGGACTGACGATCGACTTTCGCCACGGTACGGCCGAGGGACTGATGGCCGCAGGCGAGCCGCCGTTCGACCTGATCCTGAACATGGAGGTGGTCGAGCACGTCGCCGATCCGGCGGCCTATCTGCGCGACACGGCCGCCATGATCGCGCCCGGCGGGATGATGATCGTCGCGACCCTGAACAAGACGCTGAAGTCGCTGGCGCTGGGCAAGGTGGCGGCGGAATACATCCTGCGCTGGGTGCCGCCGGGGACGCATGACTGGTCCCAGTTCATCAAGCCCGAAACCCTGAAGACCTGGCTCGAGGCTGCGCCGGGAATCGAGGCGCGCGGACCGTTCGGCGTGACCTACGACCCCCTGTCAGGCCGTTTCTCGGAGAGCGACGACGTCGGCATCAACTATATGATGATCGCCCGGCGCGACTGAGGCTCAGTGCCGGGTCTCACGCAGCAGCGACAGATCGTAGCCCAGATCACTGACCCGCTGCCATAGCGTCTCGCGGACAGCCGCCGGCGGGTGCGGGTCGCGGCTGAGGATCCACAGATAGCGACCGGAGGGCTCGCCGACGATCGACCAGCTGTAGTCATCGGCGCGATCAAGCACCCAGTAGGTTCCAAAGTAGAACGGACCGAAGAAGGACACTTTCAGTTTGGCATTGCCACTGTCCTCGACGACGCGAGCCTTGCCGTCCACAGTCCTGAGCGGCCCGTCGACGGCGTCCTGGCGGCAGCTGTTGACCACCCGGATCAGTCCGTCCTCGCGCAGGCTGTAGTCGGCCGTGGAGGCCTCGCATCCCCGCTGGAAGCCGGCTTCATAGCGTGCCAGCTCGTACCAGCGGCCCAGATAGCGATCCAGTTCGACCGCCTTTGTCGGCTCGGGAACAGCGGCGTTACCGACGGGGCCACGCTGAAGCGTGGCGCAGGCGCCGAGCGACAGGGCGGCGGCGGCGAGCGCGGCGACGGGGAGGGCGATGCGAAGGGTCATGGGCGCTGAAGGACCTGCGTACGGGTTCGGTTCCGCGACAGGGGACGAACCATATAGCGGGCATCCGGGCCATAGCCGGCCAGCTTTTCCGCCATGCCGGGCGGGGACTCCAGCCCGAAGCCGTTCCGGGCCCAGAAGGCGGTCGCGTCATTGACCGCGACGAGCGCAAGCGCGGGCCATCCGGCTGCGCTCGCCTGATCGGCCAGTCGCTCGATCATCGGGCGTGTATGCCCTCCGCCGCGAACGTCGGGGTGCAGGGCCAGGTCGTGGAGGTAGAAGACCCCTGCGTCTTCCGGGATCGCGTCGATGAGGGCGTTCAACGCGGGAACGGAGCCGGGGCGCCACGGATAGGCGACCAGATATCCGCGTACGGCCTGTTTTGCGTCCTGGAGCACGAAGCAGCTGTCCGGGGCGAGGGCCAGCCGGTTCTCGAAACAGGCCCTGTCTTCCGGATGGTCGGGAAAGGCGATGCGGGCGACCTCGACCACGCCATCCAGATCGGTCGCGGTCATGGCGCGCCAGATCAGGTCGCCGGGCAGCGCGCGTTCAGGTCCCTGCGGTCGAATCGCCATTCCACACTCCGGGGCGTGCCCGCAATCTCGCCGTCGATGCGGGCCTTCAGCCCGTCGCCGTCGCGTTCGTATCTAATGTGGGTGGGAAAGTCGTTGTCCGGATTCGAGAAGACGACGAAGTCCTCACCGTGATCGCTCATGACAAAGGTCGTTTGCGCCTGACCGGACGGCATGACGACATAGACGGGCCCCTCTGCGGCCGGGGCGATGAAGGCCAGTTCGAACCCGGGACGGCCCGAGGGCGAGAGGCTGATGGCGTGGCCGACCATCAGGCCGCCGCGCGCATCGCTCCACGTCTCGGAGGCCTCGCGCCCGTTCGAACAGTCCAGCCAGTAGCCACTCATCCAGGCGAGTCCCGCCACAGGGTCATGCGCGGGTGTCGCAGTGGTCAGAAAGGCAGCGGCGAGAGCGGGCAGCAGGGACATCGGGGACCTCCGGTTTCGATGTCCGGGTTCTAAACCGGCTCCGGCCCGCCCGGCTTGTAGGTTTGCGACGCGATGGCGCGCGCCAGTTCGACCTGTTCGCGGGCCCATTCCGTCGCGGTACATCCCAGGAAGCGGCGAAAGTCGCGGGCCATCTGGGGCTGGTCGAAATAGCCGGCGTCCAGACCCGCATCCAGCCAGCCCTCCGCATTCTCGGCCATGGCATGATCGAAGACACGCCGGAAGCGGATGACCGACCGCAGGGTGCGCGGGGCGATGCCCACCCGGTCGAGGAACCGGCGCTGGAGCGCGCGGCGCGCTGAGGCGTCGCGGGGCGGGGACGGCTGATCCGCGTGAGCGGCCTCGACCTCGGCCCGGACCAGCGGGTCTATCGACCAGTCGTCCCGGCGCTGGCCGGCCATCCAGTCGATCATCTGCCGGGCCTGCCCTTCCGGATCGCCGGAGGGGGGCTGAAGGCCGGCCAACCGGGCGGTCATGTCCAACCGCTGGTCGGTTGCCGTGCGCAGGGACTGGCCCAGCCAGTCGCGGGCGCCGTCGGGCTGGAACCGCAAGGCTACCAGCTCGACCGGTCCGACCGGCCGGATGGCGATGGGGCGGGTCATCTGGCCCGCAAACAGGGCCGGGGGCTGGAGGTGAAAGACCCCGTCCCCACCGGCCTCTTCATAGGGATCGCCGAGATCGAGGATCAGCTCGGGACAGCCATCGGGGGCGATCCGCTGGATCGTCCGGCTGGGCTCAGGGGCGGCATAGGTCCAGACCTTGCGAACCCAGGGGCGGAGCGCCTCGGAAGAGCGTCGTGTAGGGAAAGAGTGTA
>CAYNDG010000175.1:0-4134 GCA_964395805.1 uncultured Brevundimonas sp. | reverse complement strand
AGGGCGGTCGCGACGCCGCCCGCGCCTTTGTCGAGGGCCTGCAGGTCTTCACGCTCGCTGAGTCCCTCGGCGGGGTGGAGAGCCTGATCGCCCACCCGGCCGGGATGACCCACGCCGCCATGACGCCCGAGGCGCGCCAGACGGCCGGGATCACCGAGGGCCTGCTGCGCCTGTCGATCGGGCTGGAGCATGTCGAGGACCTGCGGGCCGAACTGGCGGCCGGTCTTGTCCGGGCCGCCCTGGTTTCCGACCAGCGAAAGGCGGCCTGAGATGACTGCGCTTCTCTTGAGCCGGTCACCGCTCGAGGCCCTGCCGCGTGCGGTCAGACCGTTGCGCGTTGCCCTCGCCGGATGCGGGGTCGTGGGCGGAGGCGTGCTGCCGCGCCTGCTGGATCGGGCCGACATCGCGCTCATCGGGGTGCTGGTCCGGAACCGCAGCAAGGTCCGGTCGCCGGAACCGGAGCCCGACCTCGTGGTGACCGATCCGGCGGCGTTGCTGGCGCGAGAGCCGGACGTGGTGATCGATACCCTGTCGGATGCCTCGCTGTCGCTGGCGCTGATCCGGGCTGCCCTGTCGCGAGGCCTCCATGTCGTCAGTGCGTCGAAGCAGGCGGTGGCCGCCGATGTCGACGGCCTGTCGGCGCTGGCCGCAGCGAGCGGGGTAACCCTTCGCTATTCGGCGGCGGTCGGTGGCGGGGTGCCGATGCTGGAGACGGTGCAGCTGGCGCGAGGGCTGGGGCCGATCCGGCGGATCGAGGCGGTGCTGAACGGCACGGTCAACTTCCTGCTGAACCGGCTGGCGGCGGGGCATCCGTTCGCCGCCGCCCTGGCCGAGGCGCAGGCGGCGGGCCTTGCCGAGGCCGATCCGTCGGCAGACCTGAACGGCCGGGACGCGGCGGCCAAGCTGTTCCTGCTCAGCCGGGCCGCCTTCGGGCCGGGAGCACGGCTGCCGGACCATATCCAGCCGCTGACCCCGGACTTCAAGCCGGGCCCGGCGCCGGCCCGCCAGCTGGCGGTGGCCGACTGCGCCGGGGGTCAGATCACCCTGGCGCCGGTCGCGGGCGATCCGCTGTTCGCGGACCTTCCCGACGCCGGCAATGCCATCCGCATCACGCTGGCGGACGGCCGGGTCCTGACCCGATCCGGGCTGGGCGCCGGACGCGAGCCCACGGCCGAGAGCGTCTGGGCCGACCTGACCGACCTATTGGCGGGCCGCGTCGGAGCGGGCGCGGATGGCGCCGAACTCTGAGTCGGGCTTCCAGCCCGGCCACCGGTCCGAGTTTGCGAGGTCCCAGGCCAGGGCGTACATCAGGGTCAGGTTCTCGACCGCCGAGCGCAGGTCATAGTCCGCGCGCCATTCGTCGCTGCGCTGGTGATAGTCGCGCGAGAACAGGGCCTGATATTCCGGCAGGCCGACCTCGATGCCACCCTCGACCAGATCGACCCCGTGCCAGGGCATCAGGGCCGGCACACCGGCGCGGGCGAAGGGAAAGTGATCCGAGCGGAAATAGTAGTTCTGCTCCGGCTCGCGGTCGTCGGTGACATAGCGGCCCTCGGCCTCGGCGAGGACGGCCAGGTCGTCCTCAAGCGTGTTCTGGCCAAAACCGAAGATGGCAAAATCGCGGGTCGGGCCGCTGAGCGGCAGCATGTCGATATTGAGGTTCGCGACCGTGGTCTCCAGCGGATAGACGGGATCGACCGAATAGGCATAGGCGCCCAGCAGCCCCATTTCCTCGGCCGCCATGTGTGCGAACACCAGGGTCCGCTGCGGCCGCGGGGAGAGCGAGAAGGCGCGCGCCAGTTCGAGGATGCCGGCCGTGCCCGAGGCATTGTCCCAGGCGCCGTTGAAGATGGTGTCGCCGTGCGCATCGGGCGACCCGACGCCGACATGGTCCCAGTGGGCCGAGAAGATCACGACCTCGTCCGGATTTTCCGAACCTTCGATCCTGGCGAGCAGATTGTAGGTCTGGATCTCCTCGCGGGCTTCCTCGATGTCGACGCTGAGACGGACACCCGTCATCTCGATGGCCTTGAACCGGCCGGTGTCGACCGTGGCCATGGCACCGTGATCGACTCCGGCGGCGGAACCCCACTGCATGGCGGTCTGCGGACCGACGCTGCCGGTGAAGGGGATGGGGTCGAGGCCTTCGACCGTCGTGCGGGTGCGGCCGGGGCGCCCGGCCATCCCCTGCCAGCTGCCCGGGTCGAGGATCAGGGTGACGACCCCGACAGCACCGCGGCGAAGCGCCTCCATCTTCTTGTAGCCCGCGCTGGAATAGAGGGTGTTGTAGTCCCCGCGGAACAGCTCGCCCGCGGGCTCACCCGCCAGAACGATCACGACCTTGCCCGTCACATCCAGGTCGCCGTAGTCGTCCCAGCCTCGCTCGGGCGCGGTGATGCCATAGCCGGCGAAGACAACCGGGGCATCGGCGATCTGGACCCGGCCGCTGTCATTGGCCGAGCGGAGCTGGATGTCGGTGGCAGTCAGGGCGTGAGTAACGCCATCCGGGCCGGTCCAGCTGGCGACCGGCGCCCGGGCCGGGGTGAAGCGGAACAGGGTGACCGGCTGCAGCCACTGACCGTCCGGGCCGCCGGGCTGGAGTCCCATGGCCTCATACTGGCCCTGCAGATAGTCGAGCGTCATGGCCTCGCCGATCTCACCGGGGACGCGCCCCTGAAAGCTGTCGTCGGCCAGCACGCGGATGTGGTCGGACAGGCGACCGGCCGAGATGTCCTGGGCGAGGCCGGGGCCAGCAGCAAGGAGGACGGCGGCGGCGGCGATACCACCCAGAAAACGACGGAACATCGGGAACTCCGGAATGAATTTCGGGCGCACCTTAGGCCGGAGCCGACGGTGCGCCCGTTAAGTTTTCGTCATGTGACGCTGACGGATCAGCGCCGGGCAGCGTTGCTTTCTTCCCGCACCGGACCGAACTCGGACCCTTGCTTCCAGCCAGGCCAGTCGCGGCTGTTGGCCAGGGCCAGACCGACGGCATAGACCACCTCAAGGTCCTCGGCCGCGCCACGGAAATCCATTTCCGGAAGCCATTCGTCTGCCGCCTGGTGGTAGCGACGGGCGCCATACTCGGCCCGCAGGGCGTCACGCTGCGCCACCGGCTCGTCGCGGAATTCACCGGCGCCCTTGGGGTAGGCCATGGGCACGCCCCGCTTGGCCAGGGGGAAGTGGTCGGACCGGAAGTAGGTGCCGGCGGCATTGTTGGTATCGGGCACGATCACCCGGCCCTGCGTCGCCGCCACAGCCTCAAGCCGCTCATCGAGGGTCGAATGGCCATAGCCAGTGACGCCCAGTCCGCTGAGACGTCCGTAGACGTTCATGGCATCGAGGTTGAAACCGGCGACCGTGGTTTCCAGCGGATAGAGGGGATTGGCGGCATAGAATTCCGAACCCAGCAGGCCGCTTTCCTCGGCGGTGAAGGCAATGATGACGATCGAGCGCTCCGGGCGGGGTCCCGCGCCATACATGCCGGCGATCTCGATCAGGCCAGCGATGCCCGAGGCATTATCGACCGCGCCGTTGAAGATGCGGTCGCCGTCCGCGTCGGGATCCCCCACGCCGATGTGGTCCCAGTGGCCGGTGTAGAGGATGGTCTCGTCCGGGTGGATGGAGCCGGGCAGGCGGGCGATGATGTTGCGGGTCGTGATGGTTTCGGTCGCTACCTGGAACTCGGCGTTGAGGGTCTGGCCCTCCAGCGTTACCGGGCGGAAGTCCCGGCTGCGGGCCGCGACCTTCAGGGCCTCGAAGTCCAGACCGGCGCGCTGGAAGAGGTCGACGGCGACGTCGCGCTGGATCCAGCCCTCCAGGGGAACGCGCTCGCCATCGGGGTTGGCGCGGACGATATCGAACTGGGGGCCCGTCCACGAATTCTTGACCGTGGTCCAGCCGTAGGAGGCGGGCGCGGTTTCGTGGACCACCAGAACGCCGGCGGCACCGCGCCGGGCGGCCTCCTCGTATTTGTAGGTCCAGCGGCCGTAGTAGGTCATGGCCCGGCCGTTAAAGGTGTTGAGCTCGGGCTGTTCATAGTCGGCGTCATTGACGAGGACGACGATGACCTTGCCGCGCACATCGACGTCCTTGAAGTCGTCCCAGTTCCGCTCGGGAGCGGTGGTGCCATAG
>CAYNDG010000174.1:0-4165 GCA_964395805.1 uncultured Brevundimonas sp. | reverse complement strand
CGATCGTGGCGGCCGCGTCCGAGGTCGGCGTATTTGTCATCGACTGGACGGTGATCGGCGCACCGCCGCCCACGGGGACATTGCCGACCCTGATCTGGCGGCTGGGACGGCGCTCGATATGGCGCCAGGGGCGGACGTGGGCGAGCTCGGACATGACAGCCCCCAGATAATGCCTATCGGGGCCGATTGCCACGGCCCCGATGTCGCTGTCAGCCGGTCGTTGTCAGTTCCTGGGCGGTGCGGACGGCGGCCCGGGTGCGGCGGGCGATCTCCTCGCTGGTCTGACGGGCGAGGGCTTCGGCGCGGCGATTGAGCTGGGACAGGGGGGTCAGGGCCTGTTCCAGCCGGCCGCCATGTTCGCCGTTGAGATAGACGTCAAAGGCGGAGGGGTCGGCGACATCGATGACGGCCTGGACCCCGACCGGCGCCCGCCAGGCCTCGCCGGCCGCCAGCTGTCGGGCGAACAGCACGCGACCGTCCGACATACGGACCACCAGGATGGTAGACTTGCGGGCCTGAAGCACGACGTTCGAGGCGGTGGCTGCCGCGCCATAGACGGCACCGCGCGGGTTGAAGGCCTTCTGGACGGGGGCCGCCTCGGCCTCGGCGAGGGCGGCCGCCTCGCCCGTCTCGTAGGTCAATCCGGTCAGTTCGGTCTCAAGACCCCGGGTGACATAGAGGGGAGGAACGGTCTGATCGGGCGGGGCGGCATGGGCCACATCAAGGGTGATCGCGCTGGGGGGCGAGCCGACGGACCAGCTTTCGGGCACGGCGACCAGATCCGACGGCTGGGTCGGAGACATCAGGCTGACGCGCTGGAAGACGTTCCAGCCGACAACCGCCAGACCGATGATGGCAAGCACGCCGATGATGCGCGGCGAATAGCGGCGGACTTCCTCGAAGGCGATTCCGACGGGGGCCTGCAGGGGGACTGAAGGGTCGGGCACATCGCGCTTGAACCGTTCGACCGCCAGCTGTTCGTCGACGCCCAGCGCCCCGGCATAGGCGCGCACATAGCCGATCGAGAACACCCGGGAGGGCAGGATGGAGGTGTCATTCTGTTCCAGCGCTCGCAGATAGCGGACGTGGACGCGGGTGATGGCCGACATGTCCTCGAGAGAGCGACCTGATGCCTTGCGCGCGGCGCGGAGCCCGTCACCCAGAGTCGCGGCGTCCGTGATGGGAGGCACGGGGTCCTTCCAGTCGGGATGCGCCCGAAACTCGTCGGGGATATTCCCCGTATCCAGTGCCATGACGCCCGACCCAACTCCCGGCATCGATGATGCCGCACTCAACCACGACGCTGTGCCTAACAAACCCGGGTGACGGTTTACGCCTCCCCCCGGAGGACTTGTGCGATCCTCTTGTGGATAACCCATCCGCGCCCCTCGATCAACGTCCCGTTAAGCATCCGGACCGTTTCAGGACGGGACGCTCAGAGCACGACGTTCAACTTCCGGGCCAGCGATTCGATCTCGTTGCGGATCGAGCCGGCGGACAGGCCCAGCAGGCTGGTCATGGCGCGCTGGGCCTGGCCGAGATCGGTCGACAGGCACATACGCTTGACCGGCCCGACGCCGGCGGCGGGGGCCGACAGGCGGGTGTAGCCGAGGGTCAGCAGGGCGAAGGCCTCGAGCGGGCGACCGGCCAGTTCTCCGCATACGGACACGGGCGTTCCGGTTTCGGCGCATTTCTTCTGGATCTCGGCCAGCGCCCGGAGCGCGGGGGGCGACAGCGGATCGTACCGGTCGGACACCAGCGGATTGGTGCGGTCGGCCGCGAACATATATTGCAGCAGGTCGTTGCTGCCGACCGAGACGAAGTCGGTCAGGGGCAGAAGGGCATCCAGGTGCCACAGCAGCGACGGGCACTCGATCATGGCGCCCACCCGGAGAAGGCTGGGCAGGCTGCGACCCCGCCTGCGGGCCCAGGCGCATTCGACATCGACCAGTTCGCGAGCGGCGCGGAACTCGTCGACGGTCGCGATCATGGGGAACATGACGCGCAGCTCACGGCCCTCGGCGGCCGACAGGAGAGCCCGGAGTTGCAGGCGCAGCAGGCCGGGTCGGTCGAGGCCGAGGCGGATGGCGCGGCGACCGAGGGCGGGGTTCTCCTCGCGCTCGGCCTCAAGGTACGGCAGGACCTTGTCGCCGCCGATGTCGAGGGTACGAAAGACGACAGGGCGGTCTCCGGCGGTATCCAGAACCTTGCGATAGAGGTTGGTCTGGGCGTCGAGCCGGGGCAGTTCCTCGGACACCATGAACTGGAATTCGGTACGGAACAGGCCGATGCCCTCCGCGCCGGTCTGGTCCAGATTGTCGAGATCGACGGCGAGGCCCGCATTGGTCAGCAGCTGGATGCGCTTGCCGTCGAGGGTGATGGCCGGGGTATCGCGCAGACGGGCGAACTCGGCCTGACGCTTGCTGCGCAGGTCGAGGCGGGCCTGGACGGCCTCGAGCACATCGGGTCGGGGGCGCAGATAGGCCTCGCCCGTCTCGCCGTCGGCAATGACCAGATCGCCCTCGCTCAGCCGGTCGCGCAGTCCGGCCATCCGCCCCACACAGGGAATCTGAAGGGCCCGGGCGACGATAGCCGCGTGGCTGGCCGCGGAGCCCTCTTCAAGCAGCAGGCCCTTGATCCGGTCGCGCGGATATTCGAGCAGATCGGCCGGGCCGAGATTGCGGGCCACGAGGATGGTGTCTTCCGGCAGGTCGCGCTCGCCCGGGCGGTCGCCGGCCAGAACACGCAGCAGGCGGTTGGCGAGGTCCTCGAGATCGTGCAGCCGTTCGCGGATATAGGGATCCCGGGCCTTGGAGAAGCGGGCGCGATGTTCACTGCGGACCCGGTCGACGGCGGCCTCGGCGGTCAGGCCCGAGCGGACAGCTTCTTCCAGCGAGCGATTCCAGCCCCGGTCGACGGCGAACATGCGGTAGGTTTCCAGCACCTCGAACGAGGGGCCCGAAAGGCCCTGGCTGCCGTCCAGCATGGCATCGATATTGGCCTTGAGCGCCTCGAGGCCCTTGGCGAGCCGGATCTCCTCGAGCGCCGTATCGTCCGCCAGCAGCTTCTCCGGGGGCAGCGGAGCCTCGTGAAGGACGGCGTGACCAAAGGCCAGTCCGTCGGAAAATCTCTGGCCCTTGAATCGCTCGGGCCGATGGGGCGCTACCTCGACGTCGCGCAGTTCGTCGAGGCCCATCAGTTCGCCGGACGCGACCGTTTCGGCGAGCACCATGGCGATGGTCTGGATGTCCTCGATCTCGTCCTCGTCGTAGCGGCGCTCGGACTGGTTCTGGACGACCAGAACGCCGATGGCCCGGCCGCCGCGCAACAGGGGCGCGCCGAGGAAGGCGTGATAGGGGTCCTCGCCCGTCTCCGGCCGGTAGGAGAAGTTGGGGTGGGACGGCGCATTGGACAGGCTGATCGGCTCTGCGACGCGCGCCACCTCGCCGACCAGACCCTCGCCGGGGCTGAGGCGGGTATTGTGCACGGCCTCGCGGTTCAGGCCCTGTGTGGCAAACAGCTCCAGCTCGCCCGAGGCCCGCCTGAGATAGATGGAGCAGACCTCGGCCACCATGGTCTGGGCGATGATCCGCACGACCAGATCGAGGCGCTCCTGGGCCGGTCCGCCGCCGGCCATGGCCTCGCGGATCTGGCGCAGGAGGTTCCGTGGCCCTCGTGTCGTCAATCCGCTTGCAGTCGGCATGACCCCTCCGTCAGGCCCGATAGATAGGGGCGCCGGGCGCTGGCGCCACTCTATACGGCTTCCAGGCCGTAGGCGGAATGGAGCGCGCGCACGGCCAGTTCGGCATAGGCGGCATCGATCAGGACGCTGATCTTGATTTCCGAGGTCGAGATAGCCTGGAATTTGATGCCCTTGTCGGCCAGCGCCCGGAACATGGTCTGGGCGACCCCGGCGTGGCTGCGCATGCCGACGCCGACGACCGAGACCTTGGCCACGTCCTCGTCGAGGCGGATTTCCTGAAAGCCGATGTCGGTCTGGGCCGCGCGCATCAGTTCGGCGGCGCGGGAGGCGTCGCGCCTGCCGGTGGTGAAGGTCAGGTTGACCGCGCCCTCGGTGCGCGACTGGCTCTGGACGATCATGTCGACATTGACCCCGGCCCCGGCCAGGCGGGTGAAGACGTCGGCCGGGGCGTCGGTGCGGTCG
>CAYNDG010000173.1:0-4182 GCA_964395805.1 uncultured Brevundimonas sp. | reverse complement strand
GCCACGAACACGATCAGCACGGCCGAGATGTTCAGCACCACCATCAGGCCGTCGGCCGTGCCCTTGACGATGGCGTCGATGGCGCTGTCGTACTTGAGCGCCGAGTCATAGTCGGCATGGGCCCCGCCCTGTCCGGGCGTCTCCGGAACGATGACGCGGGCCAGCAAGACCCCCGCCGGCGCCGCAATGATCGAGGCCACCAACACATGGCCGGCGGCGTTCAGCATCACCGGAGACAGGATCGCGGCATAGGCCACCATGGTCGAGCCCGCGACCGTGGACAGGCCCACCGTCATCATCAGGAACAGTTCGGACCGGGTCAGCTTGTCCAGATAGGCGCGGATCACGATCGGGCTCTCGATCATACCGAGGAAGATGTTGGCCGCGACCGCCAGGGCCGACGCCCCGCCCAGACCCATGGTGCGCTGGAACAGCAGACCGAAGCCGAGGGTGATCCACTTCAGGATCTTCCAGTGCCACAGCAGCGCCGACAGGGCCGAGATCACCAGAATCAGCGGCAGAACCTGAAAGGCGAAGGTGAACAGGGCACCGTCGTTGGTCACCGCATAGGGCTGATCACCCCCGGCCAGATATCCGAACACGAACTGCGTCCCGCGGTTGGTCGCCGCCGCCAGCGCCGCCACGGCCCCGCTGATCGCCGAGAGCAGCCTTTCCGAACCCGGAATAGCGAACAGGGCCAGCACCAGGGCCGATTGCACTGCCACCGCGCCCAGCGCCAGGCGCCACGGGAACCGCTTGCGGTCCTCGGACAGCAGCCAGCAGACCGCAACGATGACGATCAGGCCCAGAGCGCTCTGGGCATTCAGCGTGGTGAACATGCGATCTCCCCCGGCCACGTCCCATATCGCAGCCCTCCCCCGGCTTGAACGCCACGCGGGACGAACTGGCAAGAGGAAGCTGCATTCGGCCCGCGTCGTCAGGTTCAGACAGGCTTGCAGGGCCGCATACCGTTGATAGGGTGATCGCAGTCCTGGGGGAGGCCTGCGCCATGTTCCGATCAATCCGGCTTGTCGGCGAGGCCCATATGGGCCTCAGGTCATTGGCCCTTGGCATGGTCGTGGCCCTTTTCGGCCTGACGGCGACACCGGCTGCGGCGCAGGATCCGATCCGGCTGGGCGGGGAGGTGCAGGGTCGTCTCCAGAACGGCGATGCCCAGCTGACTTCCGGCGAATATGTGGACGTCTATGTTTTCGAAGGTCGCGCCGGGCAGCAGGTGACGGTCCGGATGTCGTCCAGCGACGTCGATTCCTATGTGATGATCCGGGGGCCCTCCGGTTTTGCAGAGTTCAATGACGACCGCGACGAGGGCGACGTCGATTCCCAGCTGACGGTGCGTCTGCCGGCCACAGGCCAGTACCGGATCCAGGCGACCACCTTCTCCCCGGGAGAAAGCGGACGATATTCGCTGTCGCTCATCGAGGGGACCGGCCCGCAGATCGCCGCTCGCGGCGGCGGCCGCGCCGAAACCGGCACCAACGCCGGGCAGCTTTCGGTTACGGACAGCACGATTTCCAGCGGCGAGTATGCCGACACCTGGTCATTCTCGGGCACACCCGGCCAGACCTATGTGGTGCGACTGAACGCGGCCGAGTTCGACCCCTATCTGATGGTCCGTGGCGACGGCGTCAGCGAGGACAATGACGACGACCAGACCGGGCGGGGCAGCCGCAACAGTCGCATCGAATTCGTCATGCCGGACACCGGCGAGGTGTCGATCATCACGACCAGCTACACGACGGGCGAGATCGGCGCCTATACGCTGGTCCTCGAAAGCGCGGGCGGCTCTTCCGTCCTCGCGATGGACCCTGCCTCCTCCACGCTGCGGGCGGGTCAGACCGTCTCGGGGCGTCTGGACAGCGGCAACCAGACGCTGCGGTCCGGCGAGTACATGACCGTCTATACGCTGAACGGGCGGGCCGGCGATCATCTCGAGCTGACCCTGCGGTCAGATCAGTTCGACCCCTATCTGTTCGTTCAGGGGCCCGGCGATTTCGCCGTCGCCAACGACGACGACGAGACGGGCGAGGATGGCGTCAACAGCCGTCTGGTCCTGACCCTTCCGGCTGACGGCGAATACCAGGTTGTGGCGACCAGCTATGCCCCCGGAGAGACCGGCGGCTATCGCCTGTCGGTGACGAACTCGGACGCCGACCGCGTGCAGATGGCCGCGCCGTCGCGCGGGGGACGTAGCTTCAGCGACGGCGTTTCGCTGAGCGGATCGCTGTCATCCAGCGACGAGCAGCTGAACAGCGGCGAATATGCCGACCGCTATGTCATTGCCGGACGGCGCGGGGAGCGGGTCGCCCTCGACCTGCAGTCCGATGTCTTTGACACCTATCTGATGCTCCGTGGGCCGGGCGATGTCTCGGCCGACAATGACGACGGACCGGACGGCACGAACAGCCGCATAGACATGGTCCTGCCGGCCGACGGCGATTATACGGTTTCGGTCACCAGCTATGGCCCCGGCGAGATCGGGCCCTATCGCCTGACGGCCGGCCTCAGCATGGGCACGCCGCGTCAGGCCGGCGTCCGCGGAGGCCCGCGCGTCTTCGCCATCATGGTCGGCGTCTCGGACTATGGCGGCTATTCCTCGGACCTGGCCTATACGGCCGACGACGCGATCAAGCTGGCCGAGGCCCTGCGCCGCGAGGGTGTGCTCAATCCGTCCAGTGTTGTGCTGACAGACGCCGACGCCACCGTGGCCGGCGTCCGGAGCGCCTTTGCCGAGGTCGCGGCCCAGGCTGGGCCGGACGACATCTTCCTGTTCTTTTTCTCCGGTCACGGCTCGCAACAGTCGGTCGCCGTCAGCGGCAATGAGCTGGACGGGCTGGCCGAAACCATCGTCTTGCGGGACGGCCAGATCACCGACGCCGAAATGGCCGAACTGTTCGCCAGCCTGGACACCCGGCTGTCGCTGATCGTGCTGGACAGCTGTTTCTCGGGCGGCTTTGCGCGAAACGTCGTCAACCGCCCCGGCGTGATCGGTCTGTTCAGCTCGGAAGAGGATCTGACCAGCCAGGTGGCCGTGAAATTCCAGGCCGGGGGCTATCTGTCCCACTTCCTGCGCACCGGCCTGGCGGGGGAAGCCAACTATGACGGCGACGACCTGATCACCGCCGGCGAACTGACCACCTATCTGCGGCGGAAGTTTGCCTCGGAGGTCATGGACGTCCAGACCCAGACCATGGACGGCCAGCGCAGCTATCAGCACCTGGTGGTCGAGCGGGGTGGCGTCCAGGTCGACGATGTCGTCATCCGCATCGGGCGCGGATAGGGATCAGGTGCGCCGCACCAGCCGCGAATAGGTTTCCATCAGGTCCAGCGTCATGGAACCCGGCGTGAAGCGATATTCGCCGATCTCGCTGACCGGGGTGACCTCGACCGCCGTGCCGGTCAGGAAGCACTCGGAGAAGGTCGAAAGCTCCTCGGGGCGGATGTGGCGCACCACGACCTCGATGCCCTTAGACCCGGCGAGGGCGATCACCGTCTGACGGGTGATGCCGTCAAGAATGCCGTCGATCGGCGGGGTGTGGATCACGCCATCGCGGACGAAGAAGACGTTGGCCCCGGTGGCCTCGGCGACATAGCCGCGCCAGTCCAGCATCATGGCATCGGCATAGCCGCGCTTCTCCGCCGCCGTCTTGGACAGGGTGCAGATCATGTAGAGACCGGCCGCCTTGGCCGCCGAGGGCGCCGTCAGGGGATCGGGGCGGCGCCATTTGGCCCATTCAAGACGGATCCCCTTCGCCTTGGTCTCGGGGTCGAAATAGCTGGGCCAGTCCCAGACGGCGATCGCCATGTGGATCTTCGTCCTGCCGGCCGAGACACCCACCTGCTCCGGACCGCGATAGGCGACAGGCCGGACGTAACAGTCGCGCAGCCCCATACGCTCGCACGTCGCCTTGCAGGCGGCGTCGATCTCGGCCACGCTGTAGGGAAGTTCGAAGTCCAACAGCTCGGCCGAGCGGCGCAGACGCTCGCTGTGCTCGGTCAGCTTGAAGATTTCGCCATCGTACATACGCTCACCCTCGAACACCGACGAGCCATAGTGCAGGGCATGGGTCAGAACGTGCGTTTTCGCGTCGCGCCAGGGCACGAAGTCGCCGTCCATCCAGATCCAGCCGTCACGGTCGTCGAAAGGAACGAAGGCCATTGAAC
>CAYNDG010000172.1:0-4212 GCA_964395805.1 uncultured Brevundimonas sp. | reverse complement strand
TCTGTCAGTGTCCGCCGGACGGATAGGGCGTCGTGGCGATCGAGCTGAACATGCCGGGGATGGCCTCGGACAGGCCCGCCAGGATGAACTGGATGGCGAGCGCGCACAGGATCAGGCCCAGAACGCGCACCACAATGGCCATGCCGACCTCGCCCAGCAGGCGGCTGATCGGCCCCGTCATGGCGAAACAGATGAAGGTGGCCAGACCGGCGGCGACGATGGCGGCCACGCCTGCGACCTGACCGGACGGACCGATCTTGGTCGCCTCGCCCGCCTGGATGATGATGGTCGAGATGGCACCCGGACCGATCAGCAGCGGCATGGCGAACGGCACGATCAGCCGCTGGAACCGGCGACGGGCATAGCCGCGCACATCGGCCAGATCCGACTGGGCATCGGCGTCGGCGAACAGCTTCAGGAAATCCTCGCGGGCCATGTCGAGACCCAGCAGCAGCAGCAGGATGCCGCCGGCGATGCGGAAGGCCGCCAGCGAAATGCCGAAGAACTCGAGCAGCGCCAGACCGGTGAAGAAGAAGAAGACCAGAAAGGCGACGATGAACAGGCAGATCAGCGCCGACACCGACATCCGCTGACTGAGGGTCGCCCCCGCTGTGGCGGCCGCGAAAATCGGGATGTTGCCGATCGGATCGACCAGGGCAAACAGGGCCACGAACAGGTTGACGCCAAGATCGACCGCGCCCATGGCTGAAAGTCCCCTGTTCAGTTCCGTCCGGTGAGGTGTGGCGCGCCCCGGCGCACCGCTGTTCTCCCCATAGCCGCTTGCAAGGAGCCCGTCGATGACCTCTCCCGTACTTGCCGACCCGCGCCTGATCGTCGGGCTGGACCTGCCGTCGGTCGAGGCGGCCGAGGCGCTGGTGGACCGGATCGCGGACGGGGTTCTGGCCTACAAGGTCGGGCTGACCCTGCTGGCCCGGCCGGGCGGCGTGGCCTTCGCCCACAAACTGCGGGCGCGCGGCAAGTCGGTCTTTCAGGACTGGAAGCTGCACGACATCGGCGCCCAGGTGGAGGGCGCGGCGCGCGCCGTGGCGGAGGGCGGCTGTGACCTGCTGACCGTCCATGCCGAGCCCCAGGTGATGACGGCGGCGATCAAGGGGCGCGATGCGGCGGGCACGGCAACAAAGCTCTTGGGTGTAACCGTGATGACCAGCCTGTCCGATGCCGATCTGGTCGACATCGGCTATGGCCAGTCGGCCTCAGACCTTGTCGAGCGGCGGGTGCGTCAGGCGCTGGATCTGGGCATGGACGGCGTGGTCGCCAGCCCGCTGGAGGCCACCCGGGTGCGCGAGCTGGCGCAGGCGGCGGGGCGTCCGGACTTTCTGATCGTCACCCCGGGCGTGCGACCTGCGGGGGCCGACAAGGGCGATCAGCAGCGGGTTGCGACACCGTCAGAGGCGCTCCGGGCCGGAGCCACCCATCTGGTGGTGGCGCGGCCCGTGGTGGCTGCGGACCTGCCAGCGCAGGCCGCTGCCCGCATCGCCGCTGAGATGCTCGAAATCGCCTAGCGGTCGTACATATAGACGTCGGCGCAGTCGCAGTCGCGGCGGCGGACCTCGCGGACCTCGTGACGATCAGACCGACGGGATCGCACCGTGCGCGGCCGGTCGTCCTGATAGCCGTACTCATCCCGATACCCCTGATAGGGGCTGTAGCCATAACGCCCGCCCCGGTCATAACCCCGGTCATAGCCGTCGTGACGCTGGCGATAGCGATAGGCAAAGCCGTCATGGGCGCGCGGCGGCTGATAATGGCGGTCTCCGTAATGGCCATACCCATAGCCGTCACGGCCCGTCGCGGCGGCCCCGGTGGCCGCATAGACCCGCGTCTCGCCCTCGGGGACGACGGTCCCTACACCCGCGCGGCCATAGCTGTAGCCGTAGTCATAGGGAGACGGCTGGCCATAGGTAACCACCACGCGGCTGTCCGCCCGGCCCCAGGCCTGCCCGTAACTTCCATGGGGCGCATAGGCCGGTGCCGGCGGATGATAGGACCCTCGATACTGGGCCGCGGCCGGCGTCGCGGCTGCCAGCGTCAGGGCCGCGAGGCCGATGCCCAACGTCAGGGCGCGAACGGGGAAGAGAGTCGACATCACCTTTTCCTCGAAATCGCCGGAGCGGCGGGAACGGATGAAAAGGTTAACGCCATGCGGGCCGGATCGTTCGCTTTTCCCCCGGAAGGCGACGGATTCGCCCTGGACCTGACCTAGAAGTCGACCGCCAGACCCTTGCGCTCCCAGTCGCCATAGCGGGTCGGCTCCGGCCCCCGCGGCCCGCCGACCTCCTCGCCCGACCCCTCGGCCGCCCGGGTGGCGGCGTGGCGGGCTGCGGCCTCCTCAAGGGCGCGCCGTTCGACCGCCGTCAGGGGGCGGTCCGGTGTCGCACCCGGCAGGTCGGCATTGTAGACCGGGGATTCCGGCAGGGGGGTGGGCGCTTCGGTCACAGGCGGATCCTCTTGAGGCCGGGCAGGCCCCGGGACACATAGGAGGCCGGTGACCCTGTGGCCAGTGCGTCCGGATCGCCCGCCCACAACCCGAGTTCCTGCCGGCCATGAACCACGTCAAGACCTTCATCCTGCTGGCTGCCCTGACGGCCCTGTTCGTCGGTATCGGCTATCTGATCGGCGGCGTCGCCGGCATGGCCATTGCCCTGGTGCTGGCGGCCGGGCTCAATCTGGTCAGCTACTGGAATGCCGACAAGATCGTCATGCGCATGTACCGGGCCCAGCCGGTCGACGAGACACACCCCAATGCCGTGGTGCGCGCCTATGTCTCCGACGTCCTCGAGATGGCCGCGCGTGCGGGCCTGCCCCGCCCCGTCGTGGCCATCATCCCGAACGATCAGCCGAACGCCTTTGCCACCGGCCGCAATCCCGAGAACGCCGCTATCTGCGCCACCTCGGGCCTGCTGGACCTGCTGACGCGTGACGAGGTGCGCGGCGTGATGGCCCACGAACTGGCCCATGTGAAGAACCGCGACACCCTGGTGATGACGGTCACCGCCACGGTCGCGGGGGCGATTTCGGCCCTCGCCAACTTCGCCCTGTTCTTCGGGGGCGACCGCGAGCGGACCGGCGGGCTGATCGGCACCCTGGCCCTGATGCTGCTGGCTCCGCTGGCCGCCGGTCTGGTGCAGATGGCCATCAGCCGCACGCGCGAGTATCAGGCCGACCGCGTCGGCGCCGAAATTGCGGGCGACCCGCACGCCCTCGCCTCGGCCCTTGAAAAGATCGAGGCCTATGCCCGGCGCATCCACAATCCGGTGGCCGAGCGTAATCCGGCCTCGGGCCAGCTGTTCATCATCAATCCGCTGGCGGGCAAGGGAGCCGACAATCTGTTCTCGACCCACCCGGCCACGGGCAACCGGGTCAAGGCCCTGATGGCGCTGGCTGTTTCCACGGGCGCCGCCGCGCGGCCCTGCCGTCCGGTCGTCAACGAGGCGCGCGCCACCACTGTACCGACCACCCCCACCGTCCCGCGCGGCCCCTGGGGCTAGGCCCGGAACCACAAGGCAGGGCTTGCGCTTCCGGGCGTCAGGTTCTTTAAGCGCGGCCATCGTTTCGTGCGCCTCCCCGCGCCCCGTCCCCGAGGTATCCGCCATGTCCGATTTCAAGCCCAAGAAGGTCGTCCTTGCCTATTCCGGCGGGCTCGACACCTCCATCATCCTGAAGTGGCTCGAGACGGAGTACGGCGCCGAGGTGGTGACCTTCACCGCCGACCTCGGCCAGGGCGAGGAGCTGGAGCCCGCGCGCGAGAAGGCGCTCCGCATGGGCATCAAGCCCGAGAACATCTTCATCGACGACCTGCGCGAGGAATTCGTGCGGGACTTCGTCTTCCCCATGTTCCGCGCCAATGCCCTCTACGAAGGCCAGTATCTGCTGGGTACCTCCATCGCCCGTCCCCTGATCGCCAAGCGCCAGATCGAGATCGCCCGCATGGTCGGCGCCGACGCCGTCTGTCACGGCGCCACCGGCAAGGGCAATGATCAGGTCCGGTTCGAGCTGGGCTATTATGCGCTGGAGCCCGACATCCGCGTCATCGCCCCCTGGCGCGAATGGGACTTCAAGAGCCGCGAGGCCCTGCTGGACTTTGCCGAAAAGCACCAGATTCCGATCGCCAAGGACAAGCGCGGCGAGGCCCCCTTCTCGGTCGATGCCAACCTTCTGCACAGCTCCTCCGAGGGCAAGGTGCTGGAAGAT
>CAYNDG010000171.1:4022-4228 GCA_964395805.1 uncultured Brevundimonas sp. | reverse complement strand
GCATCAGGCCGGCAAACTGGTATTCCGACAGGGTGTCAGGCACCGGCGTCACGGCGGCGAGGATTGTGCCCGGATCGGCGCCCAGCACGACGGCGCAGGGCAGGGGCTCGCGCTTTCCGGCCTTCTTGTGCCGGGCATAGTGTTGGGCCCCGCCGCGGTGGGCCAGCCAGCGCATGATGGCCTTGTCCTTGCCCAGCACCTGCATG
>CAYNDG010000171.1:0-3922 GCA_964395805.1 uncultured Brevundimonas sp. | reverse complement strand
GGCAGGCTGGTCAGGTCGATCTGATCGCCCTTCAGCACCACCTCCTGAACCGGGGCCTTCTTCACCACCTTCGGCCGCATCGCCATGACGGTCTTCGCCAGCGGCAGCATCTCCATGGCGTCGGCCAGACCGCGCGGCGGGGTCGGGTTCCTCAGGAAGGCCAGCAGCTCGCCGACCTCGCGCAGTTCGGCCGCCGTGGTGCGGCTTTTGCCCTCCAGCGTCACGCCCATGGCGACGCGCTTCACCGTGCCGAACAGATTGGCGAGGCAGGGTATGGGGCTGATCGACCCGTCCGGCATGACCGGCTTTTCGAACAGCACGGCCGGGCCGCCGTTCCGCAGCAGCCGCGTCTGGATCTCCGTCATCTCCAGCCGGGTCGAGACGGGTTCGCGAACGCGCACCAGCTCGCCTTCGGCTTCCAGCAGATCGATGAATTCGCGCAGGGACTTGTAGGCCATGCGCCCACGCTTAGGCGGGCCCGCGGCGTCTGTCACGCGGCCAGGATGTCGCTCAATACGCCGGGGTGTCCGACACCAGCGCCCAGACGGGCAGGTGCAGATGACGGGTGGCGACAGCCATCTGGGTCGAGTTCATATGGGCGTGGCCGCTTTCGAGCCGGCGTATGGCCTCGGGGGTCAGCTTCAGCGCCCCGGCCAGCGCATCGACATCGACACCCCGCTGCCCGCGCCAGTGCTTCAGTCGGCGTCCGACCGCGACATCAGCCGGATCGGTGCCGGGAAACGGCAGCACACTGCCCATCTGCGAACCTCCCTGCGGTTCTTCTTATCGTTGGGAGGTATCCTGATCCCATTCAAAGGCCGGATCAATCCAGTCGCCCAGCCGGCCGTCCGGCCGGGCCAGGGCATGGATGCGGGTCATCTCGTCCGCGGTCAGGGCAAAGTCGAAGATGTCGAGGTTCTCGGCCGCACGGCTTTCCTTCGACGTCTTGGGAATGGCGATCACCCCCTGCTGCACGATCCAGCGCAGGGTCACCTGTCCGACCGTCTTGCCGTGCGCCTCGGCGATGGCGCGGAGGGTGGCGTCCCCGACGATCTTGCCCTGGGCCAGAGGCGACCAGGCGGTGACCGACGAGCCGAGATCGCGGGCCGTGTCGATCAGCGTCTTCTGCGACAGATAGGGGTGGTATTCGACCTGATTGGTGATCAGCCGTGCCTCGGACAGGCCCTGCGCCTTTTTCCACTCGCCGGACGGAAAGTTCGACAGGCCGATGGATCGGGTCAGGCCGCGCGCCTTCGCCTCATTCAGCGCGCCGATCGTCTCGGCCAGAGGCGGCGTCGCCTTGGGCCAGTGCAGCAACAGCAGGTCCGGTGCTGTGCCGAGGCTGTTGGCCGATTCCTCGGCCTGTTTCAGCAGGGCGTCATGGCCGAAATGATCGACCCAGATCTTGGTCGTCAGCCAGAAGCTGTCGCGCGCCACGCCGGCGTCCCGGATGCCCTCGCCGACACCCTTTTCGTTTCGGTAGATCCAGGCGGTGTCGATGTGGCGGTAGCCGTTCGTCAGGGCGTGGCCGACCATGCGCCGCGCATCGTCCGGCTCCAGCTGCCAGGTGCCCAGCCCCAGCAGGGGGATGGTGTGTCCGTCAACGGTCAGGGTGTCGGCTGCGGGCATGGGGAATCCTTGGGCGTCAGGAGAGGGGGCTTAGCTGGGGTTCATCTCCGCCGGATCAAGGGCGCGCTCAGCCCGTTTCGGCCAGTTCCGGATGCGCCTTCTTCAGTCTGGCCGGAGCGACCTTGCGCCAGCGGCGGGCCAGTTCGGCCCTGAGCCAGTCCGGATGAACCCGCCCGATGCGGATCAGCACATAGGCATAGGGGCGATAGTGGTCGGTGATGTGGAACGTCCCGGTGTCGGCCTCGAGCAGCATGTCGCGCCGCTCGATCGATCCGACGTCCAGCGCCAGGCTGTCGTCCTCGGCCCGCAGACGCGTCAGGAACTTGCCGGCAATCCGCCAGCAGGGCTGACCATGGGCCGTTCCATGCTCCGCCCCCGGCAGGGCCATGATCAGGGCATCAACCTCATCGGCGGTCATGCGGGCGCTCCGAATTGAAGAGGCCGCCCCCGGACGGGAGCGGCCCAGTTCAGGCACAGGCGCAAGGCCAGGTGCTAGGAGATGTCCTCGTTGATCAGGCCGACCTTCAGGAAGCCGCGCATCTGCAGCGTGTTCATCACCGTCATGAAGTCGTTGTAAGGAACCTCGGCGTCGGCGCGCAGGAATACGCGCTCTTCCTGGCAGCGACCGCCGCCCAGGGCAGCGCAGACATCGACGGCCAGCGTAGAGAGGCTGGTCTGGGTCAGGTTTTCCCCGCGGCCAACGTAGACCTCGCCGGATTCCTGGATGCTGATCACGACGGGCTCTTCGATCTCACCGGGAGGTGCTTCGGTGGCCGGCGGCAGGTCAAGGTTGATCGACACGGTGGCGAGCGGTGCCGCGACCATGAAGATGATCAGCAGCACGAGCATGATGTCGACGAACGGGGTGACGTTGATGTCCGCGTTCTGGCTGATGGTCTTGCCGCCGCTCGGACCGGAAAGTTTGGCGCCCATTGGGGTCGTCTCCGTATCATGCCGCCGCTACGGGCGTGCGTGTGGATCAGGTTCAACCGTCTCTTGGCGATCCTGACGGCGCTTGTAAAGCGGTCAGAGGCCTCGAAGGGTTCCGATTCTGAGGATTACGCCTGACGGGCGAACCCGGAGGGGCCGTTCAGCCCTTCGCCAGCTTCAGAAAACGCTCCATCTGCGTCGGATCGCTCTTGAAGACGCCCGTGAAGCGGGTCGTGATCGTGGACACGTGACGGTGATGGACGCCGCGGGTGGTCATGCACTGATGCTCGGCATCGATCAGCACCGCCACGCCCGCCGGCTTGAGATGCGATTCGATGGCCCCGGCGATCTGGTTGGTCAGGACTTCCTGTGTCTGCAGCCGCTTGGAGAAGATCTCGACCACGCGGGCGATCTTGGAGATACCCACGACCTTCTCGGTCGGAACATAGGCGACATAGGCCTTGCCCAGGAACGGGGCCATATGGTGCTCGCAGTGGCTCTCGACCTCGATGTCGCGCAGCAACACCATGTCGTCATAGCCCTGCACATCCTCAAAGGTGCGCGACAGTTCCTTGGCCGGATCGGCACCATAGCCCTCGAACCATTCGGCGTAGGCGTCGACCACGCGCTTGGGCGTATCGACCAGGCCCTCGCGGTCGGGGTTGTCTCCGGCCCAGGCCAGCAGGGTCCGGACGGCCTGCAGGGCCTCCTCCCGCGACGGACGGATCAGGGATGTCGAGGCGGGGTCTGCAACCAGGGTCGGCTTTTGCACAATGGCGTCCATATCGATGTGTTGGCGACGAAGTTGCGCCGGAACGGGGGTCCCGGAAATGACGCGCGCCGCTCTCCCTTTTTTCTGCGGGGACGAACTGTGTGGTTGGACCCGCCCCGTCCCGGCTATATGGGATGATCCCCTTTCCCCGCAAGCAAGCCGGACCGGCCCCCGCCATGCCTCTCGTGCTCCACGACACCCTGACCCGCTCCAAACGGGTCTTCGAGCCCCGTGATGAGACGCGCGTGACCCTCTATGTCTGCGGGCCCACGGTCTATGACTATGCCCATATCGGCAACGCCCGCCCGCCGGTGGTTTTCGATGTCCTGGTCCGGCTTTTGCGCCGGAATTACGGGGCCGGACACGTGGTCTATGCCCGCAACGTCACCGACGTGGATGACAAGATCAACGCCAGGGCGGCGAAAGAGGGCGTGCCGATCGGCGAGATCACGGCCCGCTACGAGGCAGCCTACCTCGAGGATATGGCGCGGCTGAACGTCACACCGCCCGATATCGCCCCCCATGTCACCGATCACATGGACGCCATCGTCGCCCAGATCGGCGCGATTCTGGACCATGGCTGCGCCTATC